>JBJHDE010000737.1:0-2571 GCA_050486385.1 Planctomycetales bacterium
TTGGAGACCTGCGCCATCCCGTTTTGGTTTTTGGCCAGCCGGAACACCGGGCGAGCCCATCTGGCCCGCTATCGCTGGAAGCTCAACGCCATCGAGCGGTTGGAACCGACGCTGGTGCAGGAAAGCGACGAGGACCTGCGGCGTCGCAGCCTGGCCCTGCGGTATCGGGCCAAGACGGGCGAATCGCTGAATCGGCTGTTGGTCGAGGCGTACGCCCTGATGCGCGAGGTCTGTCGCCGCTTCATGGGCATGCGGCACTATCCGGTGCAGATTCTCGGGGCGATTGCCATCCACGAGACCTGCATCGCCGAGATGGCCACTGGTGAAGGCAAGACGCTGACGGCCACCTTGCCGGTTTATCTGAATGCCCTGACCAGCCGAGGCGTGCTGGTGGCCACGAGTAACGATTACCTGGCCCGTCGCGATGCCGACGAGTTGCGTCCCGCCTACGAAATGCTGGGCCTGACGGTGGGCTGTATCGAGGCCCAACAGCCGACGCCGTCGCGGGCGCAGGCCTATCAGTGCGACGTGACCTACGGCACGGCCAAGGAGTTTGGCTTCGACTTTTTGCGCGATCAGCTTCTTGTGCGGCGGATCCGTGAAGGCCAGTTCGATTTGATTGGCGCGATGACCGGCCAGGGGCGGCAACGGCACGGCGACAAGCCCGTGCAGCGCGAGCCGTATTTCATTCTGGTGGACGAAGCCGACAGCCTGATGATCGACGAGGCTCGCACCCCGTTGATTATTAGCGCCCTGCCGGGTGCGGCGGAAAAGGTGCTGGTGGCCAGTTTTGAATGGGCCTCGGGCGTGGTCGATAAGTTTCAAGAGCCCGAGCATTACACCTACGACTTCAAGCGCAAGACGATTGAACTGACCGTCGAGGGTCGGCGGCTGGCCCGCGATTTGCCCAAACCGGCGCTTATGAACACAGTGCCGACCCAGAGCATTTACGACTATGTCGAGCGTGCCATCCGGGCCGAGCGGGACTTCCACCGCGATCAGCATTACGTGGTCCGCGATGGCGAGATCGTGATCGTCGACGAGAGCACCGGCCGCTTGGGTGAAGGCCGCAAGTGGCGCGATGGCCTGCATCAGGCGATTGAAGCCAAAGAGAAAGTCAAAGTCGGCGTCGACAGCGGCCAGGCCGCGCGGGTCACGGTGCAGGACTTTTTCTCGCGATTTCCCAAGCTGGGCGGTATGACGGGTACCGGTGTGAACGCCGCGGCCGAGTTTCGCAAAGTGTACAAAGTCGGCACGGTGGCCATTCCCACGCATCGCCGCAGTCAGCGGAAGCAGTATCCCACGCGGATCTACGGCACCGCCGAGGCCAAGTGGCAGGCCGTCATCGACGAGATTCGCACCGTTCACGCCACGGGCCGCCCGCTGCTGGTGGGCACGCGGAACATCGATCAATCGGAGCACCTGAGCCAGTTGCTCATTGAGGCCCAGTTAGAACACGTGGTGCTGAATGCCCACCACTTGGAAGAAGAGGCCGAGATTGTGAAAGCCGCCGGCCAACTGGGTCGGGTCACGGTGGCCACGAACATGGCCGGCCGCGGTACCGACATCAAACTGGCGCCCGAGGTCGCCGAGTTGGGCGGGCTGTACGTGCTGGTGACCGAGATGCACGACTCGGCGCGTATCGACCGGCAGTTGATTGGCCGTTGCGCTCGGCAAGGCGATCCCGGCGGGTTTCGGCTTTTCCTGTCCTTGGAAGACGAACTGCTGAGGAATGCCTATGGTCCCAAGCGGGCCAAGCGGTTGGCGGCCTGGGGTCATCAGATGCAAGGCAATCAGTCGCAGTTGATGAGCCTGTTCCGCCGCGCCCAGCGGAAGGTGGAAAGCAAGCACTACAGCGATCGGAAGATCCTGCTGTACTATGAGAAGGAGCGGAAAAAGGCCCAAATTCAGATGGGCCAGGACCCGTATCTCGATACGCCTTACTGAGCCCCACCCCTTGACCGCATCGCGGCCAAGCGGCCTTTCGAACTCGCATTGAGAACATTCATGCAAGCGTTTTGGGATTTCATGGAATGGTTGTCGACCCTGCACGCTCGGGCCGGGGAGTTTCAACCCTTCGGAATCCCCGTGCTGAATTGGGCCGAATGGCTGGCCGCGACCCTGGCCGCCTGGCTGGTCTACTCGGCGGTGTTTGGCTGGTTGCGTGCGCGGGTTGAGGCCCGCCGTGATCGCGAAGAAGGCTGGAGCGAGTATCTCGATCAGGTGCTCGATCGCACGACCACCGTGGCGATGTTGGCCCTGTCGGGCTACACGGCCTTGGCATTCGTGCATCTGGGCGCAAATATCGAACCCCCGCTGATCACGCTGTTTCTGATCGTGTTGTTCGTGCAGGGCGGTTGGTGGGCGCTGGCCCTGGCCGACGAGGCCGTGCAACGCGGGTTTCGCTTTGCCAACTTTACCGACTCCGCCGCCCAGACCGCCTTCGGCGTGACCCGGGTTTTTGCCAAGGTCGCCATCTGGAGCGTCGTCGGCCTGTTGGTCCTGGGGGCCGCGGGCGTTGAGATTACGCCGCTGCTAGCTGGCCTGGGTATTGGCGGCATCGCCGTGGCC
>JBJHDE010000738.1:0-2562 GCA_050486385.1 Planctomycetales bacterium
GTGTTGGACGGCGTCGCGGAGCGCATGAACGAGGGCTTCGCGGACTGACGGCGCGGCGGGCGGAGCGCACCGCTTCGGTGCGTGTGCCTCCGCCCGCCCTGCGTGCTTCTCTGGCCGGGTGAGGACATCCGAGCCATGACCGCGAGTTGCGCACGAGGACCGCGAGGTTGCCAGTGACCGACCTGCAGGGCAGCGCTCCCGGCACCGCGACGGCCGGCACCGCCCCGCGGCTGTATGCCCCCCAACACCCGATTGGCCAGAGCGTCCAGATCCACGACGATTTTTATCGGGTGGTGGGGGTCACACAGCATCGCAATCCCACCGCCGCAATTGGCGGATCGCTGTCGGCCCAGGAATACAACGAAGATATCTACATCCCGATTTCGGCCTTCTGGAACCGCATCGGCGATCAAATCTACCAACGCACCGGCGGCGGCCGGACCGGCGAGATTGTTGAACTCAGCCAGGTGACCATCCGCGTGGGCGACCTCGATCGGGTGCAGCCCACCGCGCGGATTGTGCGGCGGGTGCTGGATCCCCATCACCGCGATCAAGACTACGCCATCGTCGTGCCGCAAGAACTGCTTGAGCAGGCCGAGACCTCGCGGCTGATGTTTATGGTGTTGCTGGGCCTGATCGCCGCCATCAGCCTGGTGGTCGGTGGCATTGGCATTATGAACATCATGCTGGCCACCGTCACCGAACGCACCAAGGAGATTGGCATCCGCCGCGCCCTGGGTGCCCGACGGATCGACATCACCCGACAGTTTCTGGTCGAGACCACGGTGCTCAGCGTGGCTGGCGGCATTACCGGCATTCTGGGCGGATTGGCCTGCGGTCCCATCACCGTTTGGGTTCGCGAGACGCTGACCCACAGCTTTCCGGAAGTCGCCGCCAACCTGCCGCCGATTGTGCAAGACATGGCCCCGGTGGTCGTGCCCTGGAGTATTCCGCTGGCCTTCGGCATCTCGGTGGGCGTGGGCATCATCTTCGGATTGTATCCAGCCTTGCGGGCGGCCAAGATGGACCCGATTCAGGCCCTGCGGCACGAGTGATTCGACCGCCGGCGGGGTGTTGGCTTTTGGTCGGGTCAGACGCGGCAGGTGCCCATGGCGGAATTGGTTCTCGGGACGAACAACCAGAAGAAGCGCCGCGAGCTTGAGCAGTTGCTCGGTCCCCACGGATTGGTGATCCGTCTGTTGGGCGAGTTCTCCAACATCCAAGAAGTCGACGAAGACGGCGACAGCTTCCAGGCCAATGCCGTCAAGAAGGCCACGGGCTACGCCCTGCAGACCGGCCACTGGGTCCTGGCCGACGACAGTGGCTTGGTGGTCCCGGCATTGGACGGGGCGCCCGGCGTGCATTCGGCTCGCTACAGCGATCCCGGGGCGACCGACGAACGGAACAATGCCAAATTGCTGGACGAATTGGCCGCGCGGCGCGAGGTCTCGCGGGCGGCCTATTACGTGGCCGTGGTCGCTCTGAGCGACCCGGCCGGCACGATTCGCGCGGTTTGCGAGGGTCGCTGCCACGGCGTGATTCGCCAGACTCCCCTCGGGGATGGAGGATTCGGCTACGATCCCCTCTTCGAAATCCCCGAACTGGGCAAGACCTTCGCCCAGCTTTCCCCCGAGGAAAAGCACGCCCGCAGCCATCGTGGCGAGGCCCTGCGTGGGCTGTTGCCGGGGTTGTTGGACGCCATGGCCCCCAGCGGCGGGGAAAAAATCTGAGATTCCGCTGGAGCCGGGGATTTGCGACAACCGATCTCGGCCACACGCGTTGGGGGCGGATGCCAGCGGGAAGCTGGAGGGTTTTCCTGCCCTGGCAGGATTTCCGCGACCGATTCGAGACGCGTTCCGTGGCACGGTTGGCTTGTCTAGCCGTTCACGACATCACCAGCCAAGGCGACCGATTGCACCTGGATTGTTGTCGGACAGTTGTCGGGACCGCTTCTGGTGCGGCGTCTTGTGGGCCCGGCGATGGAAGTTCGGGCTGTTTGGGTCGTGCCGAGCGGTCAGGCTGGGGCCGGGAATTAGACCCGGAAATTGTTGTCTTGCGGATCAGTGCCGCTTTGCGGCGAACCGATGCCGATAGTCAGTACGGACACTTCGACAGGCTCGCTTTCCGAACGACATCGCCATGAGCAGGCCGCTGTCGCCAAACCTGATCGCCCTGATTGCCGGACTGGCCCTCGCCGCCGGCGGGGTGGCTGTTGCGCCCCCAGGCTGGCAAGGGGTCGCCCGCCCCGAGGGAGTGCCCACTCCTTTGCCTGGCTATCGGCCGCTTGAGACCCCACAAACTCAACCGCAGCAAGTGGCTCGGTCCCACCAAGCCTATCGGGTGGCCTCCTTGGCTGCCCAGGGCGTGGAACCCGGGCCGGATCTGGCCTTGATGCCGGTCAGCGATACGCCCGCCAACGATCCCCCGTTGCGCGACCTGTCGAGTGCGGGATTGGAACTGCTGCCCGAAGAGTCCGAGCCCTCGGCCGAGGGCTTGCTGGTCGAGCTGACCGACGACGTCGGTCCCCAGATCGACACCGACCTCGGTCCGCCGGGCGTGACG
>JBJHDE010000739.1:0-2558 GCA_050486385.1 Planctomycetales bacterium
GCTCACCCGCCGTGGCTCGGACACTCAGGCCAAGGCCTTGCGGGTGCACACCTTGGTGATGGGCTCGCTGTTGCTGGTGGTCGTGGGTCTGGCGATCAGCCTGCTGGTGCCCTACCACCAGCAAGCCCCGTTGCTGCGCTACTATTGGTATCGCATGGCCGACGTGTTCGTGCCGCTGGGCGTGGCCCTGGGCGGCCTGCAATTGCTGGGGCTGGGGAGTCATCGGCCCGGCGGATGGCGGTGGCTGGTCGCGGGCCTGCTGCTGGCGGCAACCGTGTTCGCGGGCTGGACGGTGGCCGATCAGGCTGGGAAGCGGTGGGAGCAAACCGTGCCGCGGAGCTACAAGCTGGGCGAAGGCCGCGCGGGCCTTGAACGCTACCGGGCAGTGACTGATTGGATACGTGACAACACACCGCCCGACTCGCGGTGGATCATCCCGCGTTCGGCGCAGGACTTCAAATGGTATGCCCAGCGGGCCGATGTGGTGAACTGGAAGGACGTTCCCCAGAGCGCCGTCGATCTGGTCACCTGGTGGGAAACCCTCGAGGCCGTGCATGGCGATCCCCACAGCGGTCGGCGGGTCACGCGGCTCTCGCGGCTTTCGCCCGAGCGGCTGGCCGAACTCGGCCGTCGCTACGAGGCCCGGTACCTGCTGACCCGCAGCGAACCCCCATTGCCCTTCCGGGTGCTGTATCGCCAACAAGGCGATACCACCTGGACCGTATACGAGCTGCCGGAATAATGCCTGACACGCCCCACGTGCGCCCTTGAGCCTCTTCAGACCATGAGCCCCAACATGATCGATTGGTCCACGGCGCTGGCCTGCATCGCCGAGACGGTTCGCCCGCTGCCGATCGAACAGGTTGCCTTGATCGAGGCCGACCGCTCGCGGATTCTGTCCCACGACGTCCTGGCCCGCGATCCGTCACCGCCGGTTGATAAAAGTCTCCGCGACGGGTTCGCGTTGCGGGCGGCCGATGGTGGTCCCGGCCAGGTGCTCCGCGTGGTCGAGTCGATTGCCGCCGGCCAGGTCGCGACACGGCGGCTCGCCCCGGGCGAGGCCGCGCGGATCATGACCGGGGCCCCCTTGCCCGCCGGGGCCGATTGCGTGGTCATGCGGGAGGACACCTCCGAGCTGGAGCCCACCGCCGATGGCCTGCCGCGGGTTCGACTCGACACGCCGCAACCGCCCCATGCCGGCGATTGGGTGCTGGCCGCGGGCGCCGTTTTTCAGGCCGATCAGGTTGTGCTGCCGGCTGGCCAGCGGCTCACTCCCATGGCCGTGGGCGTGTTGGCCGAAGTCGGTCGGGGCCAGATCTCCGTGGTTGGCCGACCGCGGGTGGCGGTGCTGACCACCGGCGACGAGTTGGTCGAACCCGACACGCCATGCGGCCCAGGCCAGATTCACAACTCGAATCGCTATGTCCTGGGCCGCTTGGTTCGCGATGATGGTTGGCAACTGGTGGCCAATGTCCATGTGGGCGACGATCGCGCGGCGTTGAGTGAACAGGTCGCCCAGTTGTTGAATCAAGCCGATGTCTTATTGGTGACCGGCGGGGTCTCGGCCGGCGACGCCGATTACGTGCCGGGCGTGTTGCGGGACCAGGGCGTGAGCCGCGATTTTCACAAGGTCCGTATCAAGCCCGGCCAGCCGTTATGGTTTGGCCACCGCGATCACAACGACCGCCGGCAGTTGGTGTTCGGTCTGCCCGGCAACCCGGTCAGCGTGTTGGCCTGTTATCGCTTGTTCGCGCGACTCGCCTTGCGGCGGCTGGCCGGCGAGGCCAATGCGACGCCCGACTGGGTGCCCGTGCGGTTGACCCAGAGTTTTTCCCAAAGGGGTGACCGTGCCGTGCTCTATCCCGCCCGCTTGGAGACCACGGCCGAGGAGCAACGCGTGACACCGCTCGACTGGCTAGGCTCGCCGGATTTGCTGACCGTCGCCCGGGCCCAGGCCCTGCTGCTGTTTGACGCCGGAACGCGGCGCTATGACGCCGGGACCATCGTTCCCGCATTGGTCTTAAACTGCGGATGATACGGATAGCACAGATGGGGCTGCGGTCAGCTTGAATTGTATCCGTGCTATCGGCGACATCCCTGGTTGAATTGACTTTCTGATCGATACGCCTCCCATGCCACGAGTTTAGTTGGCTGTGTGTGGGGGGATGAGAATGATCATGTTTTCACTTGCATAAGGAACTTCGTCTTGGCTGACCCCCGTATTCTGGAAGCGATCCCGCATCGGCCGCCGTTTTTGTTAATTGACGAAATTGTCGACTGGCAGGATGCGGCCATCACCTGCCGCCGCACGCTGGCGGCCGAGGACTTTTGGTTCGCGGGCCACTATCCCCAGCAACCGATTTTGCCGGGCGTGTTGCAATGCGAGGCCTGTTTGCAAGCCGGCGCGGTCCTGCTCAGTCGCCATGTGAGCCCCGAGGCCGGCCATGTGCCGGTGGCCACGCGGATGAATAATGTCAAGTTCAAGCGAATCGTCCAGCCTGGCGAGGTCATCGAGGTCGCCGTGACACTCGACGAACGCCTGGCCGATGCCTTCTATC
>JBJHDE010000740.1:0-2540 GCA_050486385.1 Planctomycetales bacterium
GTGTCGCTGGTCTTGGCCCTGTCGCGGAAGGCCACGACCAGGCGGCCATCGGGCGCCCGCTTGATGACGTGTCGGTCGCCGGTCAAAGCGGCTGGAAGTTCCTTGGGTTCGCTCCAACTGCGGGCGTCGTCGGTGCTCACGGAATACAACGAGTTGTACTTTCGCGTGTTCTCGCGCATCAGCATCAGCAGCCGCTGTTGGTCCGCCGAGCGAATCACGCTGGGTTGGGCCCACTGGCCGGGCACAACCAGAATCACCCGCTCTTTGCTCCACGTCAGGCCGCCGTCGAGCGACTCGCTCTGCCAGACCACGGGGTGCGGATCCTTCGCGTTGTTTGGATCGCGGCGGTCGGACCACATGATGAGCCTCTTGCCGTCGTCGAAGGGCAGGATGCTCTTGGGAGCCACCTCGCCGACGAGACCGACTTCAGCCATGGGTGACCAGGTCGTGCCACCGTCTTCGGAAAAAGCTTTCCAGAGTTTGCCAGGAAAATCGCAGCCGCCGAAAAGGAACAGCCGTTCAACACCGTGTGGGTCGGTCAGTCGATGCAAGACCGGAGTGGTTTTCTTCACCTCGCGCCAGTTGGCAGGCACGTTCAACGGAGGGCTCCAGGTGAGCCCGCCATCATCGCTGCGGGCGAGCGGACCGAGATGCCCTGCGTGATTCATACACCACGCGGCGAACATGGTTCGGCCATCGGCCATCAGCACGGTGTCACAGTGCCCCTGGTAGTCCTTGTTCGTACCACGAGCAACGATGACATGCCGTTCGGTCTCTCCCGAGATGTCGACGGTCGGAATGCTGATGGTCCTCGGAACGCCCGATGTCGGCCCCGCGAAGGCGGATACGCCACTCGGCGCGTCAGCGGCATGCAGAACAGCCAGCGGAGCGAGCACCAGGACAATCAGCAAGGCGAAGGCAAGTTTCATTGAGTTCTCTTCTGGCGGTCACGGACGGCGGGGGCCATCAAATCCCGAATGCCGAGTTTGGAACGTTCATCTCGCGTGGGGATTCATGCCGTTGGTCGCGGAGCCGTCCGCCCCGACACAGCTCTGACCAGGACGAGGGTGGCAACATTTTCGTCTTGGTAGCTGAACGTCGGATCGACGGCCGGTCAAGCGTCCCGGATTGACAACCACTCGTGCATCATTCAGGCTGAAAGATGGGGGAGGATTGAGCCAGCCGGGTGCGGGGCAACATCCAGCCGATCGGGAACAAGTCGCGATGCCGCGGCGTCGGGCCTCATCGACTTCCCGGGCTCAATCACGCGATTCGCCAGGCACTGGACAGCATCCTGACCCGGGCTGGAATGGACAAGGTGGCGTGGCAGCCGGTCCCTAAGGAGGAATCTCGGCAGCATGAGCAGAGGTTGTGGGACAGCATCAAGCGATAGTGTCTCACGCCAAGTGATCTTCAGCGACCTCAACACCACCCGAGCATACAGGAATCCTCATGAGCGTTGGCGGTGATATCCGCTGCTCTGCGTGATTGACGCCTGCCTGAGATTTGCGGCACCGCGATGAGGTTGAGCCAACGAGTCCGGTTGCCAACCTGAAGAGTTCGGGTGATCGACGGCGGAGAATGGGATCACCTCCAAGGCGTTGTTCAACATCCTGGCCACACCCGTCGCCTGGGTCAGAGTTGACAGGCGTCGGCAGGACCTGAACGACGACCTTGGGGGTGTCGGTCGCGGGGATGCTGCTTGCTGGGTGCGGCTTCGGTATCCTGATGCTCGAGATTGTGGACACCGAGGCGATTGTCGCCCGGCGAGCGGTACTCACTCAAATCGAACAAGCGAGGTGACGTATGCAACGGTCCTATTCGCTCTGGCCGCGGGCCCTTAGAAGTGTGCCTGCCCTCGCCCTGTTGGCCTGCAGTGCGATTGCCTCCTGCACGCTCCAAGCGGCCGACCAAGCCGATCCGCCCCGACCCTTACCCAGGGAGATCGTCCAGGCCTGGGAGCAGGCTGGGGCCTCGGTTGGCTGGATGCGGTAACATCCCCATAGATATCAGGATTGGGTGACGAGAGAACGCGCCAGGGCCGACGACCTGCCGGCGTTGAGATTGGAAAGCTGGCAAGAAGGCGTACTGCCGGCGCTACCTCCCCCGGCAGTTCCATTTGGCCTGGACCTGGCCTTAACTCAGGTGACGGACGCAGGGCTGAAAGAACTGGCCGGCTTGAAGAATTTGCAAGCGCTGGACCTCCAAGTCACCCAGGTCACGGACGCAGGGCTGAAAGAACTGGCCGGCCTGAAGAATTTGCAAGCGCTGGATCTCCAAGTCACCCAGGTCACGGACGCAGGGCTGATCGATCTGGCCCGCTTGAAGAACTTGCAAGCGTTGCGCCTAAGCGGCACCCGGGCGAGTGACGCGGGCCTGAAAAACCTGGGCGGCCTGACGAGTTTACAATCCCTGCACCTTGGCTACACACAGGTGACGGACGCGGGACTGAAGGAACTGGCTGGCCTGAGGAGCTTGGAAACGCTCTCTCTTGTCCGCACCCAGGGGACAGCCGCGGGGCTCAAACCCCTGGCTAACTT
>JBJHDE010000741.1:0-2497 GCA_050486385.1 Planctomycetales bacterium
GGCCAGTTGGCGGGCACGGTCGAGCAGGGCCGGCCACTTGGAGTCATCGGCGACGGAGAGCACGCCGCGGCGGGCGAGGGCGTCTTGGAGCCAGTGGTCGGTGGCACGGCGGGCGGCGTCTTCGAAGATCGCCCCCAGCCGAGCGAGCGAGTGCATCTCGGCCACCGAGCCGGCCGGAAGCGGCGTAGCCAAGGCCACGAATTGCCCATCGACCAGCTCGCCCAGCACAAAGGACAACGCCCGCTCGCTGGCCCCCAGGCTGCGGCCCCGCGTTTCGAACTGTCGGCCATCCTCGCTCCGCGGGCGGTCGCTGATCGACCGGTCACCGACAAACCGATCCAACTCGGGCAAGCGGACCGGGTCGAAGGTCCCCAGGAATCCGGCGGGAATCTGCGGCCCGGTGGGTTGGCCACGCAGGTCGAGTTGATTCTCGACGAACACCCGCTCGATGTCCACGAAGGTGATCGGGGCGAACGACCCCAATCCGCCGTTGTCGACCGTGAAGGTCCCGTTCGGGCTGGTGCGTACCAGGCCGAAGGTGTTGCCGAAACTCTCGAAGTACACCGTGTCGCCGCTGGGATAGTTGCCATCGATGTCGGGCGTGCCCACCGCGCCGGGCCCGCGGCCATCAATATGCCGCGGCACGCCCATCAGCGGGTTGACCCAAATCGTGTCGGCCTCGGGGCTGCCCGCGAAGTTTTCGAACCGATCGAGCACCGTGAGCGTGTCGCCCCGGCCGGTGATCGTCTGCGGCAGGTTGCTATCCAGGTCGATGGTGGTGGCGGTGCTGCCGCCCATGTCCAAGGTGTCGCTGCCGCTGCCAGCCCGCACCGTGGCCACGACCGGCCCCTGGCTATCGACCAGTAGGGCCAGGGTGTCGTCACCCGCCCCCAGATCAATCAGCGTGTGGGCACCGGCCGCGGTGCTGCTGACCTCCAGCCAATCGTCGCCGCTACCCAGCAGCAGCTCGATGGCCTCGAAGTCGGTGTAGGTCACCACTCCGCCCATCCCCAAGCCACTGAGCGTGCCGGCCGTCAGCAGGCCCACCAGGTCGGTAAGCTCGCCTGTGCCATCGACCACCAGCTCATCGAAGCCTGGCCCGCCATCCAGCAGCAGGTCGCCGGCCAGGTCACTCAACTGCTGTTGGGCGTTGCCCAGCGTCACCGAATCGGCTCCCGTTCCGGTAAACACCCGGGTCAGGGCATCGGCATGGGTGCCATGGATGGCCACCGTATCGTCGCCGGCGCTGGTGTACAGGTCGACCTCATGGAAGCCGTGATAGGTCACCAGCGGCAGGCCACTGGCGTTGCGATCGAAGGTGGTCGCCGACAGCACGTAGCTCTGGCCGGCCAGCTCGCCAGCGTCGTTGAGCACCAGGCCGTTCGTGCCGCCTCCGCCGTCTACGGTGAAGGCCAGCCCAACGGGGCTGAGCGATCCGCTGTCGCTGCCGAACACCACGGTGTCGTCGCCATCGCCCAGCAAAATGGTGGCCGTGCCCGACTGCGGCGTGCCGACAATCGCAATGTGGTTGTCGCCGTCGCCGGTTGCGATGAGCAGATTCACCGAGCCCGCCCGCACATCGTTGTAGCGGATGGTGTTGTCATCGTCGCCGACGACCAGTTGCACCAAATCGGTGTGGCTGATCAAGTGGCCGTCCAACAGAACCGTGGACCCCACGCCGGGATCGGCCGAGCCGAGATCCACCAGCAATTGCACCAGACCCTGGGCTTCGAGGGTCGCGCCCGACTCGATGGTCAGGTCGTCGCCGACGACGACCAGGATTCCGCCATCGGTCGACAGGATCGTCGCCCCGCCGCGGAGCGTGACGTCCTCGCCGGCGGTCGCGGTGTCTTGCACAATCAGCTCGATGTCGTCGCGGGCGCGGAGGCTCACGCCCAGGTCGAGGGCCTGCTGGCTGTCCAAGGTCACTTGGCCCAGCGTGCCATCGCTGGCCCACCCCAGATCGCCGCCCAGAGTGATAAGGCTGGCTTCGAGCAGCAAGTCGTGGAACGCTCCCGGGGAGCTATTCACGGTGCCGTCCAGTTCCAAGCCATCAGCCACCAGGGTCGTATCGGCCCCCAGCCACAGGCTGCCCGTGTAGCGCTGATCGCCCAGGGTCGTGAAACCGCCGTGGTTCAGCCAGATGTCGCTGGCCTGCAAGTCGATGGCCTCGGCGAAGCTATCGTCTACGCCGTCGACGACCAACACTCCGTCGCTGCCGGTTTGCTGGAAGACGATGGTCGCCGCCGACGAGAACTCGATGCTCCAGGCGGTGGTCGCGTCGCTGTCCAGCCGCGTGAAACCGTCGGCCCCACCCGTGTCGCTGAGCGTGAGCGTCTCGCCAGCGGTCGTCGAAGCGAAGCTCCGGGCGCCGGCGGTGGTGTCCAGTTCGTCGCGGATCGGGCGATCCTGGTCCAGCTCGACAAAGTTGATCACGCCCAGGTCTGTCCCCGTGCCGAGCACATCGATGATGATCTGCCCGCCCAGGGTCGTGAGT
>JBJHDE010000742.1:0-2491 GCA_050486385.1 Planctomycetales bacterium
CGGCCGTTGCCGAGGCCGAACCGCTGCCGCTGGCCGAGCCGCTACCCGAACCGCTTGCGCTCCCACTGGCACTGCCGCTGCCCGACGCACTGCCGCTGGCCGCCAGGGCCGCGTTGGCCTGGGCATTGAGCTTGGCCCCAAAGTCCGCGGCGAAGCTCGCGGAAAACGGATTCAGCCCGGTGGCCGCCTTCAGTGCCGAGGCGGCACCCAGCAGGTCTTGCAACTGCTTCATGGCGGCCGCGTCCAGAATCGCCCCGAATGGCGGCAGGCCGTCGATCATCTTACCCAGGGCACCGAGGGCACTGCCCAACTGGTCCACGCCACCAGGAGCACCCAGGTTGATGCCAAAGGCGGCCTTGACCGCCGCCTGGGCCGACAGGAAGGCCTGCAACTTGAGCTTGGCGTCCAGGCTGGCCTTGGCCTTGGCATCCGCCTTGGCGCTGCCGCTGGCCGAACCACTGCCACTGGCACTACCGCTCGCGCTCCCACTGGCACTGCCGCTGGCCCCGGCTTTCATCGCCCCCAAGCCGGCCATCATCGCGGCCAGCTTCTGCATATCGTCACTGGCCGAAAGCGGAAACTGATTGACGGCGTCCATCAGGCTGCCCTTGGCCAGCGCCTGGAACAAATCGTTCATCGCCGCCGCGGCCGCGGGCGAGGTGGCCGACAATCCAAACGCCTTCTGAAAGGCCGCGGCAAAGTTGGCCACCGCCGCCAGTTTCAACATCGCGTCGGCCTTGAAGCCCAACTTGACGTCGGCCGCCAGCTTGGCCGCCAACGAGGCGTTGAACTTGGCATCCAGCGCCGCCTTGGCCTGGGCACTGAGATTGGCGGCTAGACTGGCCTTCACGGCCGCCTCGGCCTTGAGCGCCGCATTGACATTGGCCTTGAGTTGCGCCCCCGCCTTCGCCAAATCGCTGATCTTCTTCGTGCAAGGACAGATCATTGCCGTGCCGCGGGGGAGTGTTGGCTGGAAGTCGCACCCAAAGACCGCCCTCGGAGCGCACCGCCCAGGGGACGCCCCACGCCCGGAGGCTACCACCCTGCCGGCCCAGACAACAGGGGCAGCTTCGACGGTGGCCGGCGCGATCCGCCAAGCACAACGCACGAGCCCGCCGTTTGGCTCTTCAAGAAATGCCGCCAGCCGACCGGGCCGATTGAGAAAATCGGCCGCTTCGGCACAATGCGACGGGTCCGCCGCCGGTGCGGGCCGTGGATTTCCCCCCGAGTGCCAGGT
Organism: Planctomycetales bacterium; assembly: GCA_050486385.1. Taxonomy (GTDB): domain Bacteria; phylum Planctomycetota; class Planctomycetia; order Pirellulales; family Pb10988; genus JBJHDE01. The sequence goes on from JBJHDE010000742.1 coordinate 1,238, forward strand.
CCGATTGATGCCCCCCCATGCCTCGCCCGAACCCGATCTCGACGCGGCCGAGTCGCGGTTGCTCAAGCTGTTGGCCATCCCCGGCCCCAGTGGCCAGGAAGAGGGCATTGCCCAGGCCATCCGCGACGAGCTGCTGTCGGCCGGGGCCGAGCCATCGTCCTTGTTCCACGACGAGGCCCATCGCCTGAGCAGCCTGCCCGACGGCCGCGTCGGCAATCTGATCTTGCGACTTCCCGGCGCGCGGCCCGGTCGCCGGCGATTGCTGATGGCCCACATCGACACGGTGCCGCTGTGCGTGGGATGCCAGCCGATGGTCGATGGCGAGTGGATTCGCTCGGCGGATCCCAAGACCGCACTGGGCGGAGACGACCGGGCCGGGGCCACCGCGATTTTGACCGCCGCCGTCGAGGTCCTGCGTCGGGGACTGCCCCACCCGCCGCTGACCTTTCTGTGGGCGGTTCAGGAGGAAGTCGGGCTCCGCGGGGCTCGTCAGGTGCGGCTGGACGACCTGGGGCGGCCCGAATTGGCCTTCAACTGGGACGGCGGAGGGTGGAACGATCTGACCGTCGGCGCCAACGGCGGTTACCGGTTCGAGGTCACACTCACCGGTCGGGCCAGTCACGCCGGAATCGACCCGGCCGGGGGAATCAGCGCCATCACCATCGCCGGAGTCGCCATCGCCCAACTGCATCACGACGGCTGGCTGGGGCTGATCGACAAAAACGGCCGCCAGGGGACCAGCAACATCGGCAGCCTGTTGGCCCAGGGATCCACCAACGTGGTAGTGGACCGCGCCCGGGTGATTGGCGAAATCCGCAGCCATGATCCCGAGTTTCGGAAGGAGATTCTCGCGGCATTTGCCCAAGCCTTTGAGCACGCCGCCCAGACGGTGCGGGCCTCGGATGGCACCTCCGGCGGTCAGCAATTCCAGGCCGAATTGCAGTACGAGAGTTTCCGAATCGCCGAGGATGCCCCCTCGGTGGAACTGGCGCGTCAGGTGTTGCGGACCCTCGACACCGAGCCCAACCTCCGCGTGACCAACGGCGGGCTGGATGCCAACGAGATGACCGCTCACGGCCTGCCGACGGTCTCGCTGGGATGCGGCCAATACAATGTCCACACCGTAGCCGAGACGGTCCAACGGCACGGCTTCCGGCAGGCCTGCCGCGCGGCGCGTCGCCTGGCCACCTGCGAAGACGTCGATGTAAGCGATTGATGGGGTTGATCTTACAGACGGACAGGCGGCCCTAGAAC
>JBJHDE010000743.1:0-2482 GCA_050486385.1 Planctomycetales bacterium
GTGTTGGGACTACGTGCACGATCTCACGCCTTTGGGACAGCGGCTGACTCGCCGGTGCTGGCCTGGTCCGATTGCCCTGGAGATGGACTGTTCAAGCTCCGAAAGCGCTTTGAAGTGCCTGCCGGCCGAGGTGCAAACGTGGCTCGGCCCCCCTCACGAAGTCACCGTCCGCGTGCCCCGGACCCGGCTGCCCCGCGAGGTGCTGCAGATGGTCGTCGGGCCCGCCGTGGCAGGTGACCTGGTGGCCGTTGGCCACGGAGGCGATAACAATGGCGGATTGCGATTGGCCCGCACCGCCGACGAGGCCATCGACGCCCTGGGCTCGACCATGGCCCTGGTGCTGGACAACGGCACTTGCGAGTTCTCCACCGATGCCTCGGTGGTCCGTGTGCGGGGCGACGAGTTTGAATTGCGGCGTTCGGGCGTTGTTCCTGAAGAGAATCTGCGGAGGTTGGCCAGCTTGATCATTGTTTTCGTCTGTACCGGCAACACCTGCCGCAGCCCCATGGCCGAGGTGCTGGCTCGCAAACTCCTGGCCGAGCAGCTCGATGTCGCGCCCGAGGAACTCGAAAGCCGCGGGGTGATCCTCATGTCAGCCGGCATCGCCGCGATGGGCGGATCGGGTCCCAGTCCGCAGGCCATCGAGGTCATGAGCGAGCGGGGCATCGATCTGGGGCATCACGCCAGCCAACCGCTGACCGATCAGATGATCCGGCAGGCCGACCAACTGCTGGTGATGACCCGTTCGCACCGTCAGGCCATTCTGGCCGAGTACCCCGAAGCCGCCGATCGCGTGCAGCTTCTCACTCGCGACGGGCGCGACGTCAGCGACCCGATTGGCGGACCGGTCGAGTCGTACCGGCTGTGTGCCGAGCAGTTGGAGGCCAGCATTCGAGAATGGGTCAAGACCTGGAAGGTGTGACCGACCCGCCCTTGGAATTGGTCGTGCTGGTCGGGATGCAGGCCTCGGGCAAGAGCAGCTTCCGAGGCCAACGCTTCGACGCCACGCATCGCGTCGTCAGCAAGGATTTGCTTCGCAATCACCGTCGCCCCGCCCAGCGACAAGTCGCCCTCATCGATCAGGCCCTGGCCGCTGGCCAAAGCGTGGTGGTCGATAACACCCATCCCAGCCGGGCCGATCGCGTGGCCCTGATCGAGCAGGCCCACCGCCACGGGGCCCGGGTCGTCGGTTACGTGTTCGATTCCGATCCCCAGGCCTGCCGCCGACGCAACCAGCAACGGGAGCCTCGGGCGTGCGTGCCCGAGGTGGCGTTCCGGATGTTCGAGGCCCGCTACGAGCCCCCCGACCTCGGTGAAGGCTACGACGCCCTCTATCGCGTCACCCTCCGTGAGGCCTCGGGTTTCGAGGTCAACGCCTGGAAGGAATGAGGCTGGACGACGTTCCTCATTGGGGAAGCCATCGCGATTCGCCGTTCACCCTTCGGCCGGCAACAGGCAAGACAGGGCGTATTCGAGCATCTCGCGGCGGGCGAGACGATCGCGCCAGGTTTTTGGAATCCCGCTTTCCCCCCAATAGGCCCCGGCAAACTGGCCGCAGACGGCGCCGGTCGTGTCGGCGTCTTGACCCAGGTTGACGGCCCACAGCACGGCTTCCTGGAAGTCCTCGGCCTGTGAAAACGCCCACAGCGCCGCCTCGAGACTGGCCACGACATAGCCACCGCCATAAATCGCCGGGGGCTGTTTCTCGCGGTAACTGCCCATCACGACGGTCTCGACATCGGGGTGCAACGGCTCAACCCGTTGCAGCTCGTCGAGCGGCGGCCAGTCGGGGGCCAGCACCTCGGCCCGATCACGACCTTGCATCAAACCGGCCAGCACCAGCGCCATGTAGCGGCAGGCCGAGAGGCACTGGGGACTGGCATGGGTCGGCAGGCTCGATTCGGCGGCCCGCTGGACCAGTTCTTCAATGTGATCCGGAAAGAAATCGACATAGCGAATGGGCACCGGCGCCAGCCGCATGATCGAACCGTTGCCACTGGACTGGTCCGCGGTGGGCCCCGAGCGGGCCGCATCCTGGGTCTGCTCGAAGGTGCGTAGTCCCTGGGCCACGGTTTGGCCGATGTCGAAACACTCTCCATTGACCGAGTAATGTCCCAAATTCCACCAATTGAGATAGCGCTGGGCCTGATCGTTCAGATCCCAACCGACCTGCCCGATGCTATCGGCCATGGCCAAGGCCATGCTGGTGTCGTCGGTCCACTCGCCGGGTTCCAACATGTGGGGGCCGCCACCGCGGTAGTCGTGGACCCGTGCAAACGTGCCGGGTCGTTTGAACTCGACCGGGGCCCCCAAGGCATCGCCCACCGCCAGGCCCAACAAACACCCGCGTTGGCGATCTTTCACGGCGTTGGTCATCGGTCAGCCTTGGGGGAATGGGAATTTTTACGGCAAGGCCCGTCGACCTCGCGAAGGTTCACCCGCTTGATCGTTTCCTGGACGAGTCATTGAAAAACTACCAAGT
>JBJHDE010000744.1:0-2457 GCA_050486385.1 Planctomycetales bacterium
CCGTAGGGCTGCTCGGCGAAACGCTCCAATCGTTCAAGACTCTCGTTCCACGAGTCCTGGCAGTCCATCCATGCCGCATCCAGGACACCCAGCGCCCCGCTTCGACTGGCCGCGATGGCAATTGCCGGATCGTGGGGCCAAGCGGGGGTGAGAGCGATGATCGAAGCCGGTTGCATCGGAACGACGACTCCTCGACCTTGGGGGTCGGTTTTGTGGATCAGGGCGACCCTTGAGGGGGTCGCGGCACCGGATGACCTTCGCCCTGGGGCAGACGAAGCAAGTCCGGGGGGTTTGGAGCTATCCCTACTATCTTACGCGACTTCTCCAAATTGCCCTGCTATCGACTATAGACCATTTGACGGCACTCGCAAATCAAAGCGACCCGACTGCGGCCACGTTACCGGGCCGGTCATTCCGTCTGGGAGAGGCCGCCAAAGCTCGCCTCAAGTTTCGGGTTCGGCCATCGATGCGAACTGCCCTCGACCAGAATGTCTGGTTCAGACCTCCGGTGTCGCCTGCCGGGCGTGGGCCTCGGCCTGGCCGATCCTTCATGGAATCGACCCTAGGATCAGCGGATCCCCCGCGTTCAAGCTTGCCGCACAAATGGTCGAGTGGGTCGGTGCCGACCGGGGATTTCTTCGGGAATGCCCCGAGCCAGACTCGTCATTTGGGGAAAGATTGACAGTTCGTCGCACCACACCCCCAGCCAGGGCTGTGTTCGCCAGCGACGTTCCGATCCTATCATCCGAAAAAGGCCGCTGACTGACCAGCCCCCAGTTTTGCCGCATCTGGTCGCCCAACCGCTCGGGGGACCTGCCCGGGTGCGGTGCGGCCGGCACTTCACAGCCTGCCGCCACGATCACTATAATCCGCGCCGTTTCGCGGGTGGCCTTCGGGTCCGTGCCGCTGGCACCGGTTCCGCCGCACCCACGGCAGGCCGGACCGACCTTCCTAAAAAAGATGGAGTGTGATTGTGGCGATTAAAGTGGGCATCAACGGCTTTGGCCGAATCGGACGTTTGGTCTTTCGCATTTTGATGGAGCGTGCGAGCGAGTTCGAGGTCGTGGGCATCAACGACCTGACCGACAACAAGATGCTCGCCAACCTGTTGAAGTACGACAGCACCCACCGCCGCTTTCCCGGCACCGTCGAGTACACCGACGACGCCCTGGTGGTCAACGGCAAGACCATCAAGGCCATGGCCGTGCGGAACCCGGCCGAGTTGCCGTGGGGCGACCTGGGTTGCGACGTGGTCATCGAGAGCACCGGCGTGTTCACCGCCCGTAGCAAGGACGGCAAGCCGGGCTACGACTCGCACCTGACCGCCGGCGCCAGAAAGGTGATCCTTAGCGCTCCGGCCAAGGACAGCCCCGACCTGACCTGCGTGCTGGGCGTCAACGACGACAAGCTCACCCCTGAGCATAAGACGATCTCGAACGCCAGTTGCACGACCAACTGCCTGGCCCCCATGGCCAAGGTCCTGCACGAGACCTTCGGCATCGAGAAGGGCTTGATGACCACCGTCCACTCTTACACCAACGACCAGCAGGTGCTCGACCTGCCGCACAGCGATCCCTACCGGGCCCGTGCGGCCGGCCTGAACATCATTCCCACCAGCACCGGCGCGGCCAAGGCCGTGGGCCTGGTCATCCCCGAACTCAACGGAAAGCTCACCGGCATCGCCCTGCGGGTGCCCACGCCGACCGGTAGCGTGGTCGACCTGACCAGCGTGCTGTCGAAGTCGGTCACCGCCGACGACGTGAACGCCGCGATCAAGAGCGCCGCCGAGGGCCCGCTCAAGGGGATCCTCAAGTACACCGAGGACCCGCTGGTCTCCAGCGACATCATCGGCGACCCGCACAGCTCGATCTTTGTGGGCCCCTGGACCCAGATCATGCAGGGCAACCTCGTCAAGACCGTGAGCTGGTACGACAACGAGTGGGGCTACTCCTGCCGCACGGTCGACCTGGCCGCCAAGGTCGGCGCGATGTGAGCCCCGCGGCCCACACTGGGCACCGAGAACCATTCGAGTCTGATACACACGGCGACCTGGCCCGGGCTGGGTCGCCGTGTGCTGTTGAATGGGAAAACTGACCGCCGAATGCCCGCGTCCTGCCGACCCGAAGCAGTCGGCTGAGGCAAACGTGCGTCGGTTCAGAATCAGGTAGCAAAAGATGGCGGCGGGTGCTTCATGTCTGGGGTCTGATCGCCCCATCGCCCCAGGAATCCGACGATGGCGGAGCACCCCTTCGGCTGGTTGAGTCTGCTGCCGCCGTTGGCCGCGATTGGGTTGGCGATTCTGACCCGTCGCGTGCTGGTCAGCCTGTTCGGCGGCATCCTGCTGGGGGCCACCATCACGGCTTGGCCCGCACGTGTGGCCACGGCCCAGCAGCGCGGCGGCCTGGGGCTCGTGCTGGCCCTGCCGGGTTGGCTGGTCGAAGTGCTCGAAGTCTACCA
>JBJHDE010000745.1:0-2453 GCA_050486385.1 Planctomycetales bacterium
ACAGGGGGCGGAACGACATGCCTGCAATGAGCCGGCGCCTCAGGCGGCTTGCGCAACGGCCAGCGGCAGCAGTTCCAGCCGGTGATAGCGTTCGCCATCGGGACCGTAGAACAGAATGGTGTTCTTTTCGGTCTCCCACACGGCACTGAACTTCGTCGAACGGGGACCGTGCAGGCAGAAGTACAACCCGCAGGCACGCCCGCGACGCACCAGATAACGCTCGGTCATGGGAAACACACCGGGGACCAGATCGTCATACTGGCACAGCAAACGATGCACGTAGTCGCGCAGCTCAGCCAGCGACGCAATCGAGGGCAGTCGACTCATCGGGGGGCCTCATCCTTGGGGCTTCCGGGCACGTCTTCCGCCCGCCAAAGTGACCCGCCGGGTCAATCAGGTAAGCGAAAGCAGTTCTGAGAACTCGTTGAACATAGATAAGATCGGCAGGCTGGGAGGTCTTCTGAAGTCCAACCCAGCCTGCCCTTCACGAGTTCTTGACCCATCCGTCGCAATCGTGCGATTCGCTACGCCCAAACGGAGTGGCCCGGGGGGCGGCTCACTCGCCGCTGGTTCCCGGCAGTACGTCGCGACGGTCGTTGGCATACCGCTGATAAAGCTGCTGGATGGCGGCCTCCTGCGGCGTGCCGCGATGGAACACCACCCGGTAGTTGAAGTTCAGCGACTCGCCCTTCTCCAACTCGGTGGTGCCGTCTTGCGGCGGCTGGACGCGAAAGTCCTTCAGCCCAAACGGATTGGCCGCAAACAACCCGTAGGTCCGCACGTGCCAATGGGTAGGAAAGCGAAAGCTCGATGGGTGATTCATGATCGTGATGCCCGCCGTGTCGGTCGAGTCGTCGGGCAGGGTCACCTCGCCAAAGTAGCTGACCCAACGGGCCGGCTTGCCCCAGGCGGCGTTGTCCTTCTGCCGCTCGCTGTTAAGGATCGTCCCGCCGGGGCCGTCCTTGCGATCGACAAACATCGTGCTGGGCACGCGGATGGCGAAGGTGCCTTCCTTGGAATCGTCGATCTTGATGTCCCGTTCGGTGGCGGTCAGCACCAGGTCAAAGTCAATCGCCCGCAGTTGGCCCAGGCTCAGGAACACCAGGCGACGCACGTCTTCGGCGACCTTCTCGCCTTGCTCGTCGATCCAGTCGTTGCGGGTCACAATCGTCACGCGATCGCCACCGCTGACTTCCAGGTACTCCTGGTGGACCTGCTTGGCCTTGCCAGCATGCCAGAAGTTGCCGCCACCCACGCCTTCTTGACTGAACCACATACCGGTGTGGTGCGGGTGATCCTTCTGCTCGCCCGGCCGCTCGGCCAGCGGGTACGCCCGCGTCAGGTGGGCACCGTTTTCGGCGAGGATTGGCCAGACGATGGGTTTGTTGCTCAGGTCGGTGCGGTAATCGGCGACGTGCTTGCCATCCAAACTGATCCGATGTCCACCATCAATTTCGCTGACCTCCCACGGGCCATCGGCGGCCGTCAGGGATCCGCTGGCCAGCAGCACGGTGGCCAGGCTGAGACAGAGTAGGCGTGTCATGCTTGGTCTTCCTTCGCAAGAGTTCGGAGTCCGCGGGCCAATCGGGTTGGCTCACGGGCGTTGGCTGGCCGAACGAGGGGTGGCCTGCCGCGCGAGTTCGCTATCCACATCGTTGGCCACGATCACCCCATAGTTGATCGCCCCCAGCCAGCCGCTCATGATGATCCCCACGCTGCCCGCATGATAGAGGCCCGCCACCTGTTCGGGCAAACCGCGACTCACGGCCAGCCCCTCGAATTTGGTCCCGAAGCTCGCCCCAAGCAAGTGCTTGGTGTAGCGTTCGAAGGTCCGCGGCGTGCTGGCCTCGGCGTAGACGACCCGCTCGCGGGCGTTGGGGACATAGCGTTCCAGTTCGTCCAGCGTCGTCTCGATCAGGTCCTGCTTGGCACGCTGGTACTCCTCCTCGCCGAGGTCGGCCCAATCCTGGTAGTTGGCGTTCGTGCTGGAGACGATCAAGCAGCGGTCCGTGCCTTCCCGCAATCGCGGATAATAAAAGGAGAACGTCCGGCTGGTGATGTCGCGGCTCAGCAGCAAGTCGGTGCGAAAGGCGGAGGCCGTCGAGTGGAATAGCAGGTCGCCGGTCGATTCGTCCACGGTATCGCCCGGGGCCAGGGCCATGTAGACCTGGGTGCTGGAGTTGTTCAGCCGCACACCGTCGGCGGCCTCAAGAAAGTCGCGGTCAAACACCTCGCGACCCACCAGGCGTTCGATGGTACCCTTGAGATTGGAGTTCGAGATCACCGTGCGGGCCTTGATGAATCGCCCGTTGGCCGTCACTCCGGTGACGCGGCCGTGTTCCACATGAATCCGGCTGACGTCGCAGCGGATTCTGGCGTCGGCCCCGTTGGTTTTGAGTTCCTGCTCCATCAGCCCAATCAGCCGATCGGTGCCGCCCTCGAAGGTCCAGACG
>JBJHDE010000746.1:0-2447 GCA_050486385.1 Planctomycetales bacterium
CGGAAGAGAAACTGCCGCCCGAGGCCTACACCGTCGACGCCACCAGCCTCACGCTGCACGAGCCGCCGGCATCCTTCACCCTCGAGATCACCAATCGCATTCATCCGGCGGCCAACACCGCGCTCGAGGGGCTCTACATCTCCTCCGGCATCTTCTGCACCCAGTGCGAGGCCGAGGGCTTCAGGCGGATCACCTGCGAGCCGAACGTGGGAAAATCCTTCGGGCTCGGCGGTTCCAACTGGCCGGAGGGACTGACCTTATCCGCCGTGTAGCCGGTGAGCATCTGGTAGATGGCCGCCGTGTGGTTGAATAGCCCGTTGGGGGTATAGCTCATCGAACGGATGAGCGTGGTGCGGTCGATCACCTGGGCCAACTGAGGCAGCAGCTCGGTGAAGCGAACGCCGGGCAGAACCGTCTGAATGGGGGAGAACACGCTCCGGACATTGTCGGGGACGTTCTCTTTGGGATCCCACAGGTCCAAATGACTGGGCCCGCCTTGCAGGTAGACCAGAATCACGCTTTTGGCCTGGCCAAAGCCTGGGCCGCTGGCCGCGCGACTGGCCCCCTGGGCCTGACCGCGGAGGACATCGGCCAGGGAGAGGCCCAGCATCGAGCATCCCCCCACCTGCAGGATTTCGCGTCGCGTGGGGCTGTCGCACAGCCACCCGGGTCGTCCTGGAATGTTCAACATCGCCGTCAAGCCTCTGGTCGGGACCTACCACCCCATAAACTGGTGTTGATGGTAACGGGGCGGGCGAACGCTTGTCAAACATCCAAATCTGTTGATGGGTGAAGATTTGCGGAAGCGCGAAACGGCTGGAGTGATCGGCCCCGTTGGGTCGATGGAATGTGCGCAGGACGAACACTCAAGGGGCAGGGGCCGCCGATGACGCAATCGGCAAACTCACCCCAGCTTATCCGAGGCAGCCGTCGTGCCCGAGCAGTCTTCTTGGAGTCGCGTTCAACATCGTGATGCTCATCCGCCGATACTACCGTCACGGGCGGTTCGTGCGTCGATGGACCATGTACTGCCAGTCGCCCGACGCCACGGTGGGTAAGGGAACCAAGCGATGAAACATGTTTTGACAGCGGGGCTGGTACTGGCGGTGCTCTTGAGCGCCGCGGCGTCCGCGAGGGCCCAACACCCCGGTCCGGGTTTGGACTACCCGGATGAAAACTACCTTCCCGGCCCACAGCTCAAGACGGGTTCGCTGTTTGCCCCGCTGGACATCAGCGGCTACGGCAGTGGTCCGAAGCGGAACACGGGCTACTTTGTCGAATACGACTACCTGGTCTACATGATCGACCGGCCCGATGTGGGACAGATTCCCACGTCGCTGACCGGCCCAATTGAGCCGGTGAATCCGTACTTTCCGCCGGATGCCTTCGGGGATACGTCGAGCTTCTCGAATAACTTCCAATCGGGCAGTCGGCTGGATTTGGGTTGGACCGACGGGACCCACGGCTGGGTGTTCAGCGGTTGGGACCTGAACTCCACCCACCGTTTTCAAAGTCTATTCACCTCGGAGACGCGTGCAGCGATCAACGCTTCGGACGCGACCTCGCTGGGCGTCGACTTCTCGGCCGCCAACAGCAGCGACTTGAAGAGCTTCGAGTTGATGTACAGCTACCGGCTGCCGCGATCAACGCCGCCGATGGCCTACGAGTCACAAACCGAATTGTTCGCCGGGGCGCGGTTCATCCACTTCCGCGACCAGTTCAACGCCGACAGCAACCTGTATGCGATGCAGGGCATTCAGCAGAACAACTTCGCGGTCCAGTCGTCGCCCGGCGTGCTGTTGTTCCAACCGCCGTACAACTTCGAGAACGCCACGATCGGCTACGTCCACGGCTACACTCACACGAATGTTGAAAACAACATGGTGGGGCCCCAACTCGGGTTCCGGCACACCCAGCAGCGTGGCCCCATCCAGTACGATGTGCAGGGTCGGGCCATGATGGGCTTCAACATGGTGAGTGCCCGCAGCCGGGCCGCCCTCCTGGACCCCTTCATTCTGCTGGACCCTGCCGGCGCGCCGATTGGTGTGGCGCCTGATGTCTCCCGCATCGACAGCAGTCAGCACTTCACCGAGATTCTGCCGATCATCGAGTTCCGGGCCAGTGCCAGCTACAGCTTGACCCGCTACTTTGCCTTGGAAGCGGGTTGGTCGTGCATCTACATCGGCAACGGCGTGACCCGGGGTGTGGGGGCAATTGATGCCAACACCTTCCAACTGCGGCAGAATCCCCGAGCCGAAGACATGTTCATGCACGGTTTGAACCTCGGCGTGGTGTTCAATCGCTGATCGCACGCCGCCAGCCGTCCTGAGAGTGATCCACCGATAACACGCCCCGAGCGGTCGGCCTGATGCCGGTCCTCGGGGCGTGTGGCGTTGAGAGCCAGCGGTGCGATATGCTAATCGACGTTGAGCCCTCGAGTCGATGCA
>JBJHDE010000747.1:0-2442 GCA_050486385.1 Planctomycetales bacterium
CGGCGAGCATGAGCTGGGCGTGGGCCTGCTGACCGAGCTGCATCATCCGCAAGATCGCCAGGAGGAGCGTCGCTACCGTTGGCTGGCGTTTGAGTGGATCGAGGTCGAAGGCCCGGTGCCCTCGGCCAAGCGGATTGAGGTCGACCCCGAAGTCCACCAGCGGATCGTGTTTGTCGAGCCCGACGAGCAGCATTCGGCCGAGGAAGCGGCCAGCCGGGTGCTTGAGCGATTTGCCAGTCGGGCCTTCCGCCGCCCAGTGAGCGAGGCCGAGTTGGCCCGCTATTTGGGCATTTTCCGCATGGCTCAGCAGCAAGGCGCGGGCTACGAGGCCAGCATCCAGTGGGCCCTCAAGGCCGTGCTGCTGTCGCCGCGGTTTTTGTTTCGGGTGGAACAGGATCGCGGCCAGCCCGGGGCCTATCCGGTGAGCGACTTCGAGCTGGCCACGCGGCTGAGTTACTTTCTGTGGTCGACGATGCCCGACGAGGAGTTGTTGGCCGAGGCCGAAGCCGGCCGGCTGCACGACCCCAAGGTGCTGGCCCAACAGACCCGGCGGATGCTGGCTGACGAGCGGAGCCAGGCCCTGATTGACCACTTCTTCGCGCCGTGGATCGGGCTGGATCACTTGCAGATGGCCTTGCCCACCGAAGACAACTTTCCGCAGTTCACGCAGGACGTGCGGAATTCGATGGCCCGCGAGACCGAGTTGTTCTTGCGGCACATCATCGACCAGGACCGCCCGGTGCTCGACTTGATTGACTCGGACTACACGTTCGTCAATCGGTCGTTGTCGTTGTTCTACCGTTTTGGCGGCATTTATGATGCCAAGCTGGGGCATCAACGGGTCGAGGTGAAGGATCCCCGTCGCGGCGGGTTGTTAGGGCAAGGCAGTGTGCTGGTGCTGACCAGTCACGTGGGGCGGACCAGTCCCACGATGCGGGGCAAGTGGATCTTGGATGTGTTGCTGGGGCAGCCGCCTCCGCCGCCTCCGCCCGATGCGGGCGAGTTGAACGACGACGACCCGAGTGTGGATCTGGGCGAGTTGAGCTTCCGCGAACGCCTCGACTTGCACGCCCAGGCCGCAAGCTGCGCCGGTTGCCATACCAAGATGGATCCGCTGGGCTTTGCCCTCGACCAGTTCGATCCGGTCGGGCGGTGGCGGGACGACATCAACGGGCAGGCCATCGACTCCCGCGGTGTGCTGCCCGATGGCCGCGAGGCCAGTGGGCCGGCCGACGTCAAACGCTATCTGTTGGACAATAAGGACCGCGTGGTGCGGAACCTCTCGGAGCAGATGCTGACTTACGCCCTGGGCCGCGAGCTGGACTACTACGACCGACCGACCATCGCCCGCATCCAGCGGCAATTGGAAGGCGACGACTATCGCTTCACCACGCTGGTGGTGGGCATTGTGACCAGTCACCCGTTCACCCACCGTCTCGACAGCCACCCGGACGACCCGGCTGGCGAGGCCAGCGACCCATGACGCGAGGGGGTCGCCGTGGGTTTTGCCTGACACGCGGCGGCCGAATCGCGTACACTACCAGAACCGAATCAGCCACGCGCCGAGGAGCCACGATCCCATGCCCAAGCCGATTTCGCGACGCACCCTGATCCGCGGAGCCGGTGCCGCCCTGGCGGTGCCGATGTTGAACGCCATGCTGCCGGGCACCATGGCGGCTTCGGCCGGTGCGCGGCCCCCGTTGCGGCTGGGCATCTTCACGGTCACGGGTGGCACGGTCGTCGAGAGTTGGAAGCCAAGGCCCGGTGACTTGGGCGAACTGCCTTCGATCCTCCGCCCGTTGGAAAGTGTCCGCGACGACCTGTTGGTTCTGTCGGGCTTGTCGCATCACGGCCGCAACGGCGGAGGGCTGAACGCCCACCAGCATTGCTCGCTCGTGCATCTGACCGGTGCGCCGGAGGTCAGCAACCAGGACGGCCGGTTGCGAACCGGGGTCTCGGTCGATCAGGTTGCCGCCCAGGCCATGGGCGGATCGACCTATCTGTCGAGCCTGGAGATGGGCCTTTCGAATCACGAGACCAAGTACTCGTTCCGTCCTGATGGCACGAGCGTGCCGTTCGAGCGCGATCCCCGCCTGGTGTTCGAGCGGATGTTCCGTGGTCGCGAGCCGATGGTGCCGGATTGGAACGCCCGACGGACGGCCAATCGGTCGGCTGTGCAGCACACCGCCCGGGGCGACTCGTTGCAGCGGAGCGTCTTGGATCTGGTCCGTGAAGACGCCAAGGATCTGCAGCGGCGGGTGGGTCGCGACGATCGCCGCAAGCTGGATCAGTACCTGGAGAGCGTGGCCTCGGTCGAGCGTCGGGTGGCGTTTATTGAACAGCAGGCCGCCGAGCGGATGGCCGACGGGGCGCTGGCGCCCCACAGCGAGCATCATCGCCCCGACTTGCCCGAGCTGCCCGAATCCGACGGCAAATGGGCTG
>JBJHDE010000748.1:0-1213 GCA_050486385.1 Planctomycetales bacterium
TGCCCGCACGGCCTGGGTGGGTGCTGCGCCTGCCCCACTCAGGCCTGGGCATCCTCTTGCCATGGATCCGTTTGCGATGGATCCCTTTGGCAATTGTTCCGGTGAGTCCGCGATGGGCACGGCGTTCGCTTAGCGGTGGTGGTCGCCTGGCTGACTGACGGCCTCACGGTGTCCGCCGTGAACGCCCGCCCAACGGAGCTTTGGCTCTGGTTTCGCCCGGGCGTGCGGCGTACATTAGGGCCGTCAGGCCGACTCCCGTGCGATGTCGGCCCGGCCGTGACGGTGTCAGTCGCTGAGTGTTCGCCTTTTCGTGTGGTGCCTTTCGCCGCAGTCCTGCCATGAAACTGATCATCGCCATCATCCAGCCCAACAAACTCGAAAGCGTCAAGCAGGCGCTGACCGAGGTCGAGGTCTTTCGCCTCACGGTCATGGATTGCCAAGGCTTTGGTCGGCAGAAGGGCCACACCGAGATGTACCGCGGTCACGAGTTTACCGTGAATCTGGTGCGGAAGGTGCAGCTCCAGATTGCCGTCAACGACGAGTTTGTCGAACCCACGATCGAGGCCATCGTCAAGGGCGGACGCTCCAACCCGCAGGGCGAAGTGGGCGACGGGAAGATTTTTGTCATCCCCATGGACGACTGCGTGCGAATCCGCACCGGCGAGCGCGGGATCGAGGCCGTGTGAATCGGCCCCTCGCGGGCCTATCCGGGCAGCCGCAGCGTGCGGCACACCTCGGCAATGCTGTTGGCTCCGGCTTCGGCCAGTGCCAACGGCAAAGCGTCCAGCAGCCGCATTGTCGCGGTGGGATCGTAAAAATTGGCCGTGCCCACCTGCACCGCCCGGGCCCCGGTGACAATGAACTCCAGGCAATCGTCCAGCGTGGCGATGCCGCCGGCGGCGATGATCGGGGCGTCCAGGGCCTGGGCCACCTGATGCACGATCCGCAGGGCAATCGGCTTGATGGCCGGCCCGCTCAGCCCGCCGAGGACATTGCCCAACATCGGCCGCCGCCGCCGCCAATCGACCGCCATACCCAAGCAGGTATTGACCAGCACCAGGGCATCGGCCCCTCCCCGCATGGCGGCCTCGGCCACCGGACGCACATCGGTGACGTTCGGCGTCAACTTGGCCAACAGCGGGTGATCGCACTCGGCCCGGGCGCCGCGGACCACGTCTTCGCAAATGGCCGGGGCCGTGGCGAAGTCCACGCC
>JBJHDE010000748.1:1223-2439 GCA_050486385.1 Planctomycetales bacterium
CAGCTCGACGACTGACGCCCGCGCCGCCATCACGACACCGGCGTGCGGCCCGCACGAGGTCAGTGCATCTCCACGCCGCCGCTGACGTTGGGGCAGGAGAGATTCAGCTCGATGGCCGCCACCTCGGCGTGGGGGGCCAGCATCCTGCTCATCACGCGAAACTCGTCGGCGGTCTTGCCGGCAATACTGACCACCACCGGCGGCCCCAAGCTGGCTAGGTAGGGCAGATGCTTGACCAGAAAAGTCTCGATGCCGTCGTTGTCCAGGCCAATCGAATTGAGCATGCCGCCGGCCGTCTCGACCGTTCGACGTGGGGCATTGCCCGCCCGGGCCGCCAGCGTCACCGTCTTGGGCACCAGGCCGCCCAACCGCGCCAAATCCACCAGCCCGGCCATTTCGCGGGCGTAGCCGAATGTGCCCGAGGCCACCAACACGGGATTGGGCAACATCAGCCGACCCAGGCGGACGGTCAAATCGGGCTGCGTTGCCGGCTGTGCGGCGGAAACGACATCGGTCATGGGCCAGGCCCTGCGAACGAGACGGCGAGAAACAGAGATGGCAAGACACCGTGGTCCGTGGCACGATACGGCCTGACCCGCCACCCGCGAAAGGGCCGTCGTCCTGAGGATCGCTCTGGGAATACCTGGGGGCGGTTTGGGCAAGCTGAAGGTCGCGAGTTTTTCACAAAAGCGGTCGCAGGGCCAATCGATCGGTTGGACGGAAGTCCCCTCAGCGACTATGGTCAACGGAAGCTTGGTGGGTCGGGCGTGGGACCGTCCGCTAAGTCAGGGGGTTGCCGCCCGGGCCAGCGATGGCCTCCCATGGGGCTGGGGCGACTCTCTGGGGTTTCCTGATACTGAAGCCCCGCCCGACATGTCTCGTCAGTCGTTGATTCCTGCGAGCCGCTCATCGGAAAGCGATCATGAGCGAATACAGCGAGAGCTATCACCTCCGTACGACCTCAATTGACGAAGGTCGCCAGCTTTTAGAGCGGGCCGCACTGGATGGCTTCGTGCTACCGCCGCATAACGGCTGGGTCACGGTGCTGTGCGAGGGCGTGTTTCTCATGCCCAATCGGCCGCTGATCGAGGCCAACACGTCGCGCAATGTCGAGCTTGCCGCAGCCGTATGCGCGGCCACCAACGACTGGCAGCTGGAGACCTTCGCCGGCCCCGATCCGCGACTGAAGGCTTCGATCCAGATCGCAGCCGAGGAT
>JBJHDE010000749.1:0-1379 GCA_050486385.1 Planctomycetales bacterium
GCCGTCATCGGCGGCGGCGTGATGGGCGCGGGGATCGCGCAAGCCGCCTTGGTCTCGGGATACGCGGTCGTCCTCAAGGAGGTCAATCGCGATCTGGCCGATGCCGGCCGCCGCCGCATCGAGCAACTGTTCGACAAGGCCGTGGCCAAGCGGATCCTCGATCAGCACGACGCCCGCGAGGCCCTGGGGCGATTGACGGTGACCGACCGCGTTCAGGACTTGGCCGGTTGCGAGCTGGTCATTGAAGCGGTGGTCGAGCGGATGGAGATCAAGCAAGTGGTGTTTGCCGAGTTGGGCGAAGCCCTGCCCAAGGCGGTGATCGCCTCGAACACCTCGGCGCTGTCGGTGGCTGAGATGGCCCACGATTGCCCCCGGGCGGATCGCGTGGCTGGCCTGCATTTCTTCAACCCGGTGCATCGCATGCCCCTGGTGGAAGTCGTCAAGGCCGGCGGCACCAGCGAGGCCACCTTGGCCCTGTTGGTCGACTTCGTGCGACGGCTGGGCAAGGTGCCCATCGTCGTGGGCGAGGGCCCCGGCTTTGTCGTGAATCGCATTCTATTCCCTTATCTCGACGAAGCCGTGCGGCTGGTCGAAGAGGGCACGGCCGTGGCGGTGGTGGATCGCGCGGCGCGGCGGTTCGGTATGCCGACCGGTCCGCTGGCCCTGCTGGACACCGTTGGCTTGGACGTGGCCGTCCACGTGGCCGAATCGCTGCTGGGTCGGCACGACGACTTGGGGCCCACGCCCGAGCGGCTCAAGGCGATGGTCGCCAGTGGGGCCCTGGGGCAGAAGTCGGACCGGGGTTTCTACGCCTATGGCAAAGGCAAGCCGCGACCGCTGGAGTTGCCGGTCGGCCCCCGCGAGCTGGATCTGCCGCTGCTGCCCGATCCAATCGAACTGGCGTCCGGCGAGCCGCTCACCGGATTGCAGCAACGCCTGGTGTTGCCGCTGATCAACGAGGCCGCCGGCTGCCTGGCCGACGAGATTGTCCACGAACCCTGGATGATCGACCTGGCCATGGTCTTGGGGACGGGGTTTGCCCCGTTCCGTGGGGGACCACTCAAGCTGGCCGACGCCTGGGGCATCGCCCGCGTGGTCGAATCGCTGGACCAATTGTCCGATGTCTGCGGGCCGCGCTTCAAGCCGGTGCCGTTGCTCCGCGAGATGGCGGCCGACGACCGGCGGTTCTACGACCGCCCGCACTCGATCGATCAGCCCGATCTGGCCACGGCTGGCGGGTGAGGATCCGCGATTTCAGGAAAACACACGTCTCATTGAGGAGAAACAAACCATGAGCACCACAACGCGTTCGAGCAATAAGCCATCGCCCGAGGACCGTCCCGCCTCGTCGAATTTTGCCGCCGAGGCCTTGCGGCTGG
>JBJHDE010000749.1:1389-2439 GCA_050486385.1 Planctomycetales bacterium
CGGCTGGCGGGCAAATCCGACGAAGAAGTGGGGCGGATGGGGGATGTCGAACAGGCCGACGACCGGGTCGAGGCCATGTTCTCGGCCCGGTACCAGACGATCAACAGCCCAGTGCATCGGGCCGTGTGGTCCGAGGGGCCCGATCCGGCGTTGTTTGGACTGGTCGGAGCGGCGTTGCCGCCCTCGGAAGACGCTGCGCAGGTCATGCAGCGCTCGCTGGATGTCGTGCGGCGCCACAAACAGGCCGGCACGCTGCTGGACGAACACCGCAAGATCAGCCCCCGGGTGTTGAATCAACTCGGCGAGGTCGGCTACTGGGGCCTGTTGATTGGCAAGCAGTACGGTGGCTCCGAGGCCCCGGTCTCGCAATTTGCCAGCTTCTTGACTCAGATGGCCACCATCGATCCCACGGTGGCCGGGCTGGCCAGCGTGCATGGTTGCATCGGGGCGGTCGATCCCCTTGAGGCGTTCGGAACCGAGGAGCAAAAGCAACGGCTGCTGCCCAAGCTGGCCAGCGGAGAGCGGCTCTCGGCCTTTGCCCTGACCGAACCGGGTGCCGGCTCGGACCTGACGGCGCTGAAGACCACGGCGGTCCGCGACGGCGACGATTACGTGCTCAACGGCGAGAAGCTGTTCATCACGAACGTGCTGCCGGGCCGGATGATCGGCGTGGTCTGCCTGATCGACGACGAGCCCTCGGTGCTGATCGCCGAGTTGCCAGAGGAAGAGAACGAGCACTTCGAGCTGAAGCGGTACAAGCTGTACGCGCTGAAGCACGCGCACAACTACGGCATTGTCTTCCGCGACTTCCGGGTGCCGGTGGCCAATCGGCTGGTGCCGACCCAAGGCGATGGCCTGACGATTGCCTACCATGGTTTGAATCGTGGCCGAATCGCCCTATGCGCGACGGCGGCCGGGACCATGCGTTTGATGCTGGCCGACATGCTGCCTTGGGCCCGGTTTCGCCGGACCTACGGCGAGCCCATCGCCCGCCGCGAGCTGGTTCAGCGACGGGTTGCGCATCTGGCCGGCTTGATTGTGGCCAGCGAT
>JBJHDE010000750.1:0-2434 GCA_050486385.1 Planctomycetales bacterium
GGTGCATGGTGTTCACGGAGCATTGCGGCTACCATGTGTTCCCGGTCGGCGGGGATGGAGTCGAAGTGGTGCGGTCAGTGTATGCTGGTAGCGACCCGGACGCTGAACCAGGCGCTGCACCTGACCCGGCGGGCATGTAGGCTTTTCCAGGGTCCCAGCTCCCTGCGCAGCGGTCCCCCTCCTTCATCAAAAAAGCATACCACGGCTTACTCGCAAGCCGTGCGGTTGGCGGATCGACGTTCAGCAGTCGAGTCGGAGCGCAACCATGCCAGGCAACGTGAGCCGTTTCCAACACGGCTTGCCAGCCAGCCGTGGCACACGTGCTGGTTCGGCGTCTTGAATGGGTCTCTACGAATCCAGCCCCGTCGGATCGTGGGGGCCGAGGCTTTTGTAAATGGCCTCGCGCCAGAGGCGGAGATCGTCGGCGTAGTGGGGCTGGAACAGGCTCTCGCTGGCGCCGCCGGGGAGATTGGTCCACGTCCGCTGCTCGGACAGATCGGTCACAAAGTGGAAGCTGGGGGCGTAGGCCAGTTGCTGGCTGTCGCGCTTGGCCAGGTGGCCCTGGTGCGGCGTGGCAAAGCAGCCGGCAATCTCGACCTGCCCGGCATTCAAGCCCAACACGTGACTGATCAGGCCCGGCAGAAAGGCGTTGTTAAACGGTATGGCGTTCTTCTTGCCCCAGGGCACGCCGCCAGCGATATCCACCCGCTCGGCCACTTGCCGGATGATGGTTCCGCGATCGACCCCGGTCCACCAGGGGCTGTCGGGGTCCAGCAACACCCGATCGGCATAGCCCAGCGTCAGCAGCGAGAACGCCGGCAAATCGGCCATGGCCAGCAACCGCCTGGGGCCGATGCCGCCGTGCTCCACCGAACGCCCGAACACGCCGTATAGCAGGCCGTAGTAGAACTCGTGATACAGGGTGGCTTCGACACTTTCGACGGTGTAGCGACGGTCCCAGGTGGCCATACGATTTTTGAAGGGGCCGGCGGGCAGTTCATTCCACAGGGCCGCCAACATGCGTTCGGCTTGCAGGCTGTAGCAATCGTATTGCAGCGCCTGGCAGGTGCTGACACTCACGCTGTCGCTGTCTTCCAGCACGCTGGCGATCCGATCGCGGCGGTAAGTCGCCGCGGCCAACGTGGTCAGCGGGGTGCCGTCGCGGGCGGTGAGGTGCTCGTTGGCCGTCGCCAGAAATCCCTCGGGCGGATCATACTCCCGCGGCAGCAGCTCGGGATCGATCCAGCCTTGCCAGTGGTTGGCCTCGTCCCAGGCGGGCACGGGAGCCAGCCCACTGGCCTTGGGACCACGACGGGGGAAGCACCCCGCGACCTGCCGACCGATATGACCCTGGGCATCGGCCAGCACCCAACACAAGGGCGGCTGCTGGCATTGCCGCAAGTGCTGCATGGCCTGATCGACCCGCCGCTGGTTGGGCAGCCCCAACATGATTTCGACACTTTGAGCGGCGCTGCCGGGCGCCTCGCCGGTCCAGGCCGAGAGCAGGTACAGCCCGGGCCCCTGGCGACGCGGATCGCCCAGCAAGGTGCCTTGCGGGTTGGTGTAGATCGGCAGATCGGTCGAGCCCTCGACGGCGTGCAGCACGACTTCGCGGCGGACCTTGAAATCGTGCCAGGCGTCGCCGCGGCGATACTGCACGCGGTCCTGCTCAATCCGGCAATCTTCCAGAAAAAGGTCGGTCGTATCGCCTTGGGTGTAGGTCACGCCCCAGGCCAGCCGGCGCGTTCGTCC
This sequence comes from Planctomycetales bacterium, assembly GCA_050486385.1. GTDB lineage: Bacteria > Planctomycetota > Planctomycetia > Pirellulales > Pb10988 > JBJHDE01. The sequence goes on from JBJHDE010000750.1 coordinate 1,753, forward strand.
GACGGCAAACAACGGCGTGCCCGGCAGACACACGCCGGTGACCCATTCGCCATCGCCCCATTCCAACACCGACTCGTACCAGGTGGTGGGCAATCGGCCGGTCTCGAGATGCGGATCCGAGGCTAACAGCGCCCCGCCCGTGGCCGAGCGATTGCCCGCCACCGCCCAGGCGTTGCTGCCGGCCAACTTGGGCAAGGGATCCACCGGGGGCAGATGATCGGCCAAAATCCGCTGGTCCACATGCACCCGCCGCAGCAGATCGAAGTCGGTGTGGTCGAGGTGCGGGCGATAGAACACCCGCCACCGGTCGGGGTCGATCCCGGCTTGGACCAACTCGACCAGGATCCGTTCGCTGCGGTGTTGGCCCATCGCCAGGCCGGCGTAGGCCAGCAGCTTGCCCATCAACAGTACGCCGGCCACATTCCAGGGCTCGGGCCGCAGGCCGCACAACCACATGGGCAGGCTGCGTCCGAACTGCCCGAAGCCATCGTTAATGCCCTCGGCAAAGGCGGCCAGTTCCTGATGGGCCGTGGGGTCGAGTCGGGCGACCTCGTCGTCCAATCCTCGGGCGAGCCCCGCGCGACGCAGGACCACGTCGCTGGTCCGCAGGGGAAGCGTATCGGCCAGGCGCTGCGACGCCCGACCCAAGGCTGCTTCGAGTCAGAAGAACATTTGCGTGCTG
>JBJHDE010000751.1:0-2430 GCA_050486385.1 Planctomycetales bacterium
CACACGGAGGCGCCGAGACGCGGAGCACGAGAATCAGAAATCATCGGCCTAGCCACCAGCACGAGTGCCCTTGCTTTGTTCATAATGTGTGCCACTGCTTGCTGGCAAGCAGTGCGGTATGTAGATAGATGTTGAGTCGTCGAGTCGAAGGCAACCATGCCAGGCAACGTGAATCGATTCTAACACGGCATGCCAGCGAGCCGTGGCACACTTGCGGCTTATGCTTACTCTTGATTGGGGTCACACGGAGGCGCGGAGGCGCGGAGCAAGAGGATCAGAAAATAGCGGCCTAGCCACCAGCCCTATAAAAATCATTGACCCCACCGCCTTCGGTTCTCTCTCTGTCTCTCTCCGTGGCTCCGCGTCTCTGCGTGAGCCCAACTCCTTCCCGAAAACCCCAAACGCATCCCAGCCATCCCTACGGAAAGCCCATCCCCATCGCCCCGGGCGTCATGCTCGGATCGCGGATCAGCCGCACCAGCGTGAATTCGACGGGCGTGGTGTCGTCCATCGGGTTGCGATACACCGTGACGCCGATGACCAACAATTCTGGCTGCATGGGATCGGGCTCAATCTGCACGGTACACAGCCACTCGTTGAAGTCCGCGGCCGAGAAGCTCTGGTCCAGGTACTGCCCGACGGGCATGTCCATGGCGGGTTCCAGCGGGACCAGCCCACTGACCAGCTCGGCCATTTTGCTTTCGCACAGCATTTGGGCGTAGGTCAGGTCGCGGCTGCGGTTGGCCGCATCCAGCCCCAGGCCCACAAGCTGACCCAGGGCCACCATCGAGACCAACAGAATGGCCATGGCCAACACGACTTCTAACAGCGAGAGGCCGCGCCGGGTGGCACGACGCAAGCGGCGTGTCATTGGGCCAGCACCTCCGGCAACTCGTCGAACGTCACCGGCGGACTCACCGAGACGGTCCCCGTGAGACCGCGAAGGCTGATGACGATGATCAGCCCGTGCTCGTTGGTGATGCCCACCTTAGCGGTGCTGGTCGTGCCGTCGGGATAAAAATACAACGGCGGAGCCCACATGGCATCCGGGTCCTCGGCCCCCAGCGGTCGCGGCGCTTGGCTGCGGGCCTGAAAACCCTGCCCCCGCGTGCTCAGCTCTTCTAAAGCCGCTCCGCGGGTGTCGAACTCCAGCCCACCAATTTCAAACGTGATGCCATCCGGCAAGGTCTTCTTGACGTGACCAATCATGGCGAACTCCTGCTGCACATTCATGAGTTCGTCTTGGCTCAGCAGTTCGGCCTCGGGCGAGGTCCCGCGAAACGGCTCCACGTGAAACGCATCGGTGCCCGGCTGAAAAAAGAAGACATGCGGCTGGCCCGTCGTGATCGCCTTGACCCGGGCGTCGACCCAGGCGGCACGCACCACGTCGGCGGAACTGCGCAGGGTCTGCGTGGCAAACGCCCGATCCGCCAGCGGCCACACCAGCGCAGCGGCCACCACCAGCACGACCAGCACCAGCATCAGCTCCAGCAGTGTGAATCCGCGACGCATCGGTGAGGCGGTCTCCGGTTGAGGTCGGGCCCGTTGGGGGAGTCCCGAGGCGGCTGACCACGGGTGGAACCGACGATTGGTCCACCCGTGTCTGGCCGCTGGTGTTCACCCCGGGGTGCGGTCAATCTTTCCAGTTGCCGATATCGTCTTCCGAACCGTCCACGCCATCGGCCCCGACACTCCAGACGTCTGGATAACCGGTGCCGTTGCGAGTGCCGGGAAAACGGTACTGAAAGGGCTGATCCCAGGGGTCGCTGGGGAGTTCGCCCTTTTCAATGTACGGGCCCTGCCACTTGGCCGGGTTGGGCAAATCGCTGGGCGGATTGACCAGGGCTTGCAGACCCTGAGCGGTGGTCGGATAGCGATTCAAATCCATCTGGTACAGGTTGAGGCTCTGCTCCAGGGTGCGGATGTTGGCCCGGGCGGCCCGCTCGTAAGCGCGGCTCTGCGTTCCCGCCAGTGGCACGGCGACCATCGCCGCCAGGATCACCAGGATCACCAACACCAGCAACACCTCCATGAGCGTAAACGCCAGGCGGCGACGTTGCTTGTTCATCGTACTCTCACTCCGTAAATCCAAGGGAAAACGCAAAGGTCAACTCAGTAGTCCCACACAGGTGTACCAGCCACCCAGACCTGTTCACAAAACTCCGCAAATCGAATCCAACCAGGAACTCGTGGCACTGGTGGCTTGTCTACCAGTGTTTGATAACGTCTGCCATGACTCGACGGATGCCCGCGAAACTCTTCGAACAGTAACAACGTGAGCGACACTCTCGGGTCGAGCCAGGCACTGGTGGACAAGCCACCAGTGGCACGAATTTCGTTCGAACTATTGCCGAGGCATCATGAACATTGTAGGCGCTCGTAGCGCTGGGCCGCGTGAGGATCCTTCTCCAGAGTTACACGGTCATGCTC
>JBJHDE010000752.1:0-2413 GCA_050486385.1 Planctomycetales bacterium
GCATCAATTTTTGCGTATATGCCGAGTGTGCCACACATTGGTGTACAAGCCACCAGTGCCACAAACTTCCCAAGCCGAGGTCTCACAGCGCGAACGAAGGCACGCGCAAGCCGGAAGAACTAAGGTTTCGTCAAGGCTGGTGTTGCTGTAGCGCCCTATCAAAAAGCGGTTGCATCCCAGCAGGATCAACAACGGTACAGCGTGGATTCGCTCGCGCGAAAGCGAGCGCCTCCTCAAAGGAAACTTGTGTTCCATGCAGGTCGAGATACTCAAGTGAGGTCGCGGCCCGCAAGAGTTTCAGACGCCTGTCATCAAAATCTGAGTGTCTCAGGGAAAGGCTCCGCAAGCTTGGAATCCCCGCGATGCGGCGAACGTGATCATCTGGGATGTTCCGTCCCTCGAGCGCAAGATGCCGGAGCCCAGGAAACTGCAAGACAGCTTGCAGTTCGCGTGCAGTGAACTCGGCTTGCGAAGAGATCCGCACGGAGCCAGTCGCATACGGTGGCGGATCAACCATGTGAACAATGTAATCATTGCATCCAAAGAGTTGACCTTCTGCCGACAAGTCGATGGCTACTACGGGAGATACACGCTCAGTACCGAAAATCCGGCAGGCAGTGTTTTCGATCCAAGACCGGGGTTGACCATATTGCTGAATCGAGTAATGGACCTTGCCGCCCATCGCTCGAATCACTCTGTTGGGGCCTGGATCAAAAAAGGAGTGGCTCAACCACACGCCTGCCCATCCCAGGGCCAGCATCGCTACCACAACGATTGCTATTCGCCGGCGTTTGCTGTCCATGAGTCTCTTCGTTCGCTGGTCTGCCATCTATTCTGTGGATTGTTCTCACATAAAGAACAGGCCCAGAGCGGTGGCGGTCAAGAGGAATGATGAGTTCTGCCTATTTCGCAAGGCATCGCGTCGCGAGAGGATCGTGGTCATGGTGGCAAGTTCCGAGGGGTGATGAATGCTGCTCACCAATAGAAACGAGGCAGCGCAACCGCTCGGGACGCGCTGCCTCGTCGATTTTTTTGGAAAGCACTCGCACCGTGGGCTTTTGCCCCAGCCTCAGTCGTTCTTGTCCGCCATGACGGCGGCGGCGGCGCGGCCTTCTTCGTCGCCCTTGACGGTGACGGCGGTGGACTTCTGGCCTTCGATGATGGCGTCGGCTAGGTACTGCAACACCATCTCGATCGAGCGAATGCTGTCGTCGTTGCCGGGGATCGGCAGGTCGACCACGTCGGGATCGCTGTCGGTGTCAATCAGGGCAATGGTCGCCACGCCCAGCTTGCGAGCCTCGGCGATGGCGTTGTGCTCTTTCCGAGGGTCGATGATCACCATCGCCTCGGGCAGCCGGTTCATGTCGCGGATGCCGTGCAAGTTGCGGTACATCTTGCGGTACTCGCGCCGCAGGGCCGCCTGAATCTTCTTGGAGTAGATGCCCAGTTTCTCGGGGTCGTTGATGAGCTGCTCCAGCTCTTCAAACCGCCCCAGCCGGCTGCGGATCGTCCGAAAGTTGGTCAGCGTGCCGCCCAACCATCGGTGATTGACATACGGCATCTGGCACCGCTCGGCCTCCCGCGCGACGGGCTCGGCCGCTTGCCGCTTGCAGCCCACAAACAGCACGCTGCTGTTGCCCTCGCCCAGCTTCTTGAGGTACTTCCGCGCCCGCAGCAGACCCCGCACGGTCTCGCGGACGTCGATCACGTGAATCAGATTGCGGCGGCCATAAATGTAGGGCCGCATCTTGGGGTTCCACCGGCTCGTACGATGGCCGAAGTGAACACCCGCCTCGATCAAGTCTTGAACAACCAATCCAGCCACCAAAGCCACCAAACCCCAAAAATTAAGGGGGTTGGCACATCGGCTCCGCGGAAGGGCCGACGTTCGCTCATCGAAACAGAAAAAGGGACAACGCCGCCTCGACTCCGCCGCGCGAGGGAAACTCTCCCCACACGTCGCGAATCCAGGGTCAGAGAAACGCACGCGGCCGCCCCACCTCGGGCGGCCAACCAAACCTCATAAGGTATCGGCCAGGGGCCTTGACTGTCAAGAACGGGCGAGGGGGCCTTTGAGGGGCCGCCCCCACCGATACACCCTCATTTATATGGGGAGCCAAACAGCCCATTGGGCCCAAGAGAATCGGCTCCGACTTTGACGATTTCTCCGGTTCCGCTGATTCTGCGGACTGGATTGACCGAAGGTAAATCAGTGTAGGATCCGATTACGTCGCGTGTCGTGGGAAGGGGGGGTGTCATGCGAGGCAGCACATTGCTGGGACTGGGCTGGTTGGCGGCGGTGGTCGTGGCCCTGGAAGTGGGGGCCGATCCGATCTTCGTTGCCGGAGTCACGCCGCAGGGGCCTCGTCAAGCGGTCGACGCCCAAGTGGTGCCGGTTTCGGGCCAGGCCGAT
>JBJHDE010000753.1:0-2410 GCA_050486385.1 Planctomycetales bacterium
GCCAGGGCCTTGGCCATGATGGCGTTGTAGTCGTCGTGCTCGGCTTCGTAGGCCTGGGCCAATTCCTGGCAGCCATGCCCGGTGGTAACGGCAAAGGCCCCCAGGTAGTCGGCCCGGCCGCTGTCCCGCGGGGCAATGAAGTCGGCCAGACTGTAGAAGATGTCTTGTCCCTTGCGCTCCCACTGCTGCCGCAAAAAGTGAAACCGCATCCGCTCCTGCGAGCGGGTGTCGTCGGACCAGACGATCACATCGTCGCCCTCGGCATTGGCGGGAAAGAAACCGCACACGCCGCGGGCTTTGAATGTTTTGTTTCGAATGATCTCGGCCAGCATCTCCTGGGCGCGATCGTACAGCTCGCGGGCCTCGTTGCCGTAATCGGGATTGTCAAAAATCTTGGGAAACTTGCCCGACAACTCCCAGGTCCAGAAGAACGGCGACCAGTCGATGTACTGAGCCAGCGTTTCGAGGGGATAATCCTCGAAGACCCGCAGGCCCGTGAAGCTGGGCGCGGGAATATCGACCGCGGCCCAATCGCAGGTGTACCGCTTGGCAACGGCCTCGCGGTAGGTCAACAGCTTGGCCTGTTGGCGGCGGGCAAACGACGCGGCTTCGACGAGTTGCTTTTCGCGGTTCTTTTCAATGAAGGCGTCGCGGCGCTCTTTGCTCAGCAGTTGCTCCACCACACCCACGCTCCGGCTGGCGTCCAGCACGTGGACCGTGGGCCCGGCCGTGTACTTGGGGGCAATTTTCACGGCGGTGTGTTTGGAGCTGGTGGTGGCTCCGCCAATCAGCAAGGGAATGGAAAAGCCCTGGCGCTGCATCTCGCTGGCCACGTGGACCATCTCGTCCAGGCTGGGCGTGATCAACCCGCTGAGGCCAATCACCTGCACATTCTCGGCCTTGGCTTTATCCAGGATGTCCTGGCAGGGGACCATCACGCCCAAGTCAATGACTTCGTAATTGTTGCAGGCCAGCACCACGCCCACGATGTTTTTGCCAATATCGTGGACATCGCCCCGCACGGTGGCCAACAGCATTTTTCCGCGGACTTCGGCCTCCTGGCCGGCGGCCAGCTTCTCTTGTTCCATGAAGGGCAGCAGGTAGGCCACGCTCTTTTTCATCACGCGAGCGCTTTTCACCACCTGCGGCAAGAACATTTTGCCGGCGCCAAACAGGTCGCCCACCACCTGCATGCCGTCCATCAACGGACCTTCAATCACTTGCAGGCAGCGATCGTACTGTTGGCGGGCTTCCTCGGTGTCTTGCTCAATGTATTGATCGTCGCCGTGGATCAGGGCATAGCGTAGCCGCTCGGTCACGTTGCCCTGCCGCCACTCGTCGGTCTTCTGCTCGCGCTTGCCCTGCCCTTTGTACTTTTCGGCCAGGGTCACCAGCCGTTCGGTCGCATCGGGGCGACGATCGAACAGTACGTCCTCGATGTGCTCGCGGAGTTCCGGGTCGATGTCTTCATAGACGGCCAATTGCCCGGCATTCACAATGCCCATGTCCATGCCGGCCGCGATGGCGTAATACAAGAACACCGAGTGCATCGCCTCGCGGACCGGGTCGTTGCCGCGGAAGCTGAAGCTGATGTTGCTCACGCCGCCCGAGACCCGCGCCCCGGGACACTTCTCTTTGATTTGCCGGGTAGCCTCGATGAAATTGATGCCGTAGCGGTTGTGCTCTTCGATCCCCGTGGCGATGGTCAGAATGTTGGGATCAAAGATGATGTCCTCGGGCGGGAAGCCGACCTTTTCGGTCAGCAGCTTGTAAGCCCGCTGGCAGATGGCGACCTTGTGATCGCACTCGACGGCCTGACCGGTTTCATCAAAGGCCATCACCACAGCGGCCGCACCGTACTGGCGGATGATGCGGGCCTGCTCTAGGAAATTGTCTTCGCCCTCTTTGAGGCTGATCGAGTTGACAATTGCCTTGCCCTGGGTGTGCTTCAGCCCGGCTTCGAGAATCTCCCACTTCGAGCTATCAATCATCACCGGAACGCGGGCCACCACACTCTCGGTGGCAATCAACTTGAGGAAGTGACTCATCGCGGCCACGCCGTCGATCAGCCCTTCGTCCATGTTGATGTCAATAATGTTCGCGCCGTTCTCCACCTGCTGCTTGGCCACCCGCAAGGCCGTCTCGAAGTCGCCCGAGCGAATCAGGCGGGCGAAGGCCCGGGACCCCGTGATGTTGGTCCGTTCGCCAATCATCAGGAAATTGCTTTCCGGGCGAAGCTCGATGGTCTCGGTGCCGCTGTAAATGCAGCGGGGTGTTCGCTTATGAGGTTGCCGGGGTTCGCAATCGGCCACCACCTGGGCACGCTGCTCAACGCCGAGGTGCAACGGATGCGCACCGCGATCGCGGCCGGCCGGCCGTGACGCCTCCGCGTCAGCAACCACCAGTCGTC
>JBJHDE010000754.1:0-1275 GCA_050486385.1 Planctomycetales bacterium
GCCTGGGCCAGATCAGGGACGACGGGCCGCGCGGCTTTCGCCATCGAGGCTCAACACCGGCAGCGCGCCGCGGAGTTCGCCGTCGACCAAAATCTTGTCGCCGCTACTGGAGGACAAAATCGACTCCATCGTCTCCAGGTACATGCGGCGGCGGGTGACCTCGGGCGCCTTCTGATAGGCCTCGTGCTGCGCCCTGAGGGCGGATATGCGGCCATCGATCTCCAATCGTCGGCGTTGGGCTTCACCGGTGGCCGATTGAATCCGCTGGTCGGCCTGGGCCTGGGCCTGCGGGATGATGGCGTTGCGTTCGCGTTGGGCCTGGCTGACCAGGGCCTCCTTCCGCTGCTGGGCGCTGATCACGTCGTCGTAGGCGGCTTTCACGCTTTCTGGCGGGGTGATCCGCTGCACATTCAGCCGCGCGATGATGATGCCCGACTCGTACTCGTCGAGCCGTCGCTGGAGCGACTCGCGGGCCCGGCTGGCAATCGCTTCGCGCTGGGTGGTCAACACCTCGTCGATCGAGTAATCGCCCACCAGGCGGTTCATCACCCCGGTCGTCGCGGCGCGAAGCAGGGCTTCGGCATCGCGCTGCTCGACCTCAAACAGAAACCGTTGCGGATCGTCCACCCGGTACTGGATGTCCCACTCGACCATAGCGGCGTTCTGGTCGCCGGTGAGCATCATGCCGCTGGTGTCGTTCTGCGGTTCGAATCGCTGTCGGTCTTCGCCTTCGGAAAACGGCAACCGCATGCGACGGTCCTTGACGTCGACTAGCAAGGCGCGGTCCACAAGCGGAATCATGAAGTGCAGCCCGGGGCCCGAGGTGGCGATCAGCTTGCCAAACCGCAGCACGACCGCATTCTCGTTGGGGCCCACGGTGTAGTAGCTGTTGAAGGCCAAAAACAGCACCACAATGATGCCGACCACCACCGGGACGGTCCGCAGAATCTGCGTCCAGGGGATCTCGGGTGGTTGGGGCGAACCGCCAAACCCACGTGAGGCCATCCGTCTTGCTCCAGGTCAAAGGACCGGTCGGGGCGATTCCTCCGCGAGGCAGGTTCGATGGGCCAGGGACACGGTCCCAGGCGCCACCGGGGTCATCGGGCGACCGTATGCCGGAGGAATCCTTAAACTCACCGTATTCTAGCTCGCTGCCTGGGGGTTGCTACCACTCGCCCGCCAGAATCCGCGGTGCGGTGGCCAGGCTGGGCCAAGCGGCGAGCCGCCTCACGGGCGAACTTTCAAGCCACGCTGGCCGAGGTCCGCCGTGCCAAG
>JBJHDE010000754.1:1285-2389 GCA_050486385.1 Planctomycetales bacterium
GGAACATGGTGTTCCCGGGGAGCCGATTCGCGGGCGACTGGTCGGTCGAACAGCTTGAGCAGGCAGGGCAGCAGAATCAGATCGCCGGCGATCGCCGCCAGCATCGCCAGACCCGCCAGCACCCCAAAGTGCAACAGCGGCAAAAAGTCGGTCAGCAGGAAAATCGAGAACCCCGCCACGTGGACCAGGCTGGTCAGCACGATCGCCCGGCCGATGTGGCGAACCGTGGCGTCGATGGCGCCCTCGACGGTGGCGTTCTCGTCGCGGGTCAGCTTGCGATAGTGCAGCAGGAAGTGGATCGTATCGTTCAGGGCGATGCCCAAGGCCACGGTCGCGACCATGGCCGTGCCCGAGCTAATCGGCCATTTCATCAGCCCCATGGTGCCGAAGACCACGATCAGCGGGAAGGCATTCGGCAAGAAGGCGATGGCCGCCAGCCGCCAGCTTCGGAAAAGGATCCAGCACAACGCCGCCATCACCAACAGAGAGGTCACCAGTCCACCAATGAGGCCGGTGACTAGCCCCCTTGATAGGGCGACAATCTGGGCGATGGCCCCGGTCAGGTGTCCCTCGTAGTGATTGCGAGGCAGGTGCTGGTCGACAAACTCCAGCAAGGGCTCGAAGCCTTGGGGACCCTGCTCGCGGGCCAGAACCGTCACCCGCAGCGCGCCCTGGTCAAGTTGGTCGTGATTCCAACTGGCGAAGGTGCTGTTGAAGCTGTCGAGGTGCCCCATCAGCCGGGAGATGCGTTGGGCGGTCCGCCAGGGGTAATCCTGGGCGGTGGCAAACAGGCTTTTGAGGAACTCGTCTTGCCGCCGCTGAAACGCACGGGTCGAGATCACCCGCACCACGCCCACTTGCTGCCCGGCATCGCTTTCCAGGGCCTGGATGAAGTCGTCGAAGGCGGCGCGATTGCGTCGGTCGTCCTCCCAGCGACTCAGGGCGTGGGCCCACTCCATCACCCCGACAAGCGGGTGACGTTGATGCCCTTGCAGGGTATGCAGGGCCCACAGGCTTTCTCCCAAGGTCGAGGGAATCGTCAGCAGTCGCGCGCCGGCCAGCGCGGCCCCTTGGGTGGCCCCCCGCGATGGCGTGACCTTCTTC
>JBJHDE010000755.1:0-2387 GCA_050486385.1 Planctomycetales bacterium
GTTGAGCCAAATCAAGGACGATACCGATCGTTCCATGAATCTGGCCTACCGCCAGTATGGCGACAGCGAGCGGGTGGTCGTCAAGGACCGACTGGTCGTGATGGTCCGCGATCCTTACTGGCTGCATGCCTACTGGGAGCTGTCGCGAACCGCGGTCAAGCGGGCCGAAGTGGCCCTGGGCCACGAGTGGCACACCGCCAAGCCCGTGTTGCGGCTGTTCGAAGTCAAGGACTCGGGCACCCAAAGCGCCGCCGAGAACCAACTCCGCGAGATCGTCGTCCACGGCGGCACCAACAACTGGTATCTCGACGTGGCCGAACCGCCCAAGAGCTATCGGGTGGATATCGGCTACCGCACCCAGAGCGGCAAGTTCCACATGCTGGCCCGCAGCAACGTGGTCACCACGCCGCGGGCTGGGGCATCCGATGCCCACGACGCCAACTGGGCCGATGTGGCCGAGAACGCCGAACGCATCTACGCCCTGAGCGGCGGTTACACGCCCGAGGCCAGCCACTCGGACCTCCGCGAGATGTTCGAAGAGCGGTTCAACCGCTCGATGTCGTCGCCGCTGCCCCGAGGCCTGGTGCCCGCTCCCCCGGGCGGCAAGAAGCCCGAGTTCCGCTTCCAAGTGGATGCCGAGATGGTCATCCATGGTTCGACCGAGCCCAACGCCCGGGTCACCCTGCAAGGCGATCCGGTACAGCTTCGCCCGGATGGGACCTTCACGGTGCGATTCAATCTGCCCGACTGTCGGCAGATCATCCCGGCGGTGGCCTCCAGCCCCGACGGCACCGAGCAGCGGACCATCGTCGTCGCGGTCGAACGCAACACCAAGACCATGGAGCCCGTGACCCGCGACCTGGACGACTGAGCGAACGCGTCTAGCACCGGGCACTCCCCGCCACGCATCAATTCCCAAACCCCAGACTGGCCCAAGCCTCGCCCGCTTGGGCCTTTCTCGTGTGGGTGGGTACCACCGGCCGTGGCTCGCTGGTAAAACGCTTTGTGGGCGGATCGCGGCCGCAAGGCGTCGCGCGGGCCGGCCATGCCGCGAGTGGCCGCCCCCCCGGCTCCCCGAATCCGAGGGCTATGTATGCTCCGCTTGGAGTTTTCTCAGGACCAGCTCGACCAGTACCGTCGCGACGGCTTTTTGATTGTCGACAACCTGTTCGATGCCGACGAGGTGGCGATCCTCCGCGACTTCGCCAAGGCCGATCGCGATATCGAAGCCGCCGCCCTGGCCCGAGCCGATGGCGAAGGCGGCGTCACCAAGCTGCGGGTGTGGAACACAGCCGGTGACGACCTGTATGGTCGGGTCGCCCGCAGCCCGCGCATTGTGCGGCCCATGGAGCAGCTTCTTGGTGGCGAGGTCTACTACTACCACTCGAAGATGAACTTCAAAGAGCCGTTCACCGGCGGGGCCTGGGCATGGCACCAGGATTACGGCTACTGGTACAACAACGGGTGCCTGTTCCCCTGGATGGCCAGTTGCCTGATTTCGGTGGATCCCGCGACGCGGGCCAATGGCTGCTTGCAGGTGATTCGCGGCTCGCACGAGCTGGGCCGGGTCGACCACATCAAGGTGGGCGATCAGACCGGGGCCGATCCCGAACGGGTCGCCCAGGCCCTGGAACGGCTCGAGCTGGTCCACTGCGCGATGCCGGCCGGTGGTGCGGTGTTCTTTCATTGCAATCTGCTGCACCGCAGCGATCAGAACACCAGCCCCGATCCCCGCTGGAGCTACATTTGCTGTTACAACGCCGCGCGGAACAATCCCTACAAAGAGTCGAAGCACCCGCGCTACTCCCCGCTGGAACTGGCCGACGACGACGCTGTGCGCCAATGGCAGTCGATGGCGGTTCCTCAGGATTCACGTTCATGAACCGTTTGACTGTTGCAAGGCCCTCGGGGCCCTGGCTCACCTGCGCCGTGGCTCTGGTCGGCTGGGTGTGTGGTGCCACCAGCGGGCCGGCCGAGGCCGCCGAGGCCCTGGATCGCCAGATCCGCCGCCCCGTCCAAATCGATTACACGCCCGAGCGGCACGAGTTGCGGGTCGTCAACCGCGCCAGCCGTACCGAATCGATCCTGTCGGTGGTGCCTGGCGAATCGCCGCGGATCGTGCTCGAGCGGCCGTTGCCCAGCGATCAGGCAATCCCGGCCGGCTGGCAACGCGGATTGACCAGCCAACGGGCCGATGGCCTGCGTGTCGTCGCTGATCCGGTCGGTGGTGAGCTGGCCGTCTACACAGCGGGCGTCTCGAAGCAAGCCCCCACCGCCCGCTTTACGATCGATGGGCACAACATTCGGGGGCTGGCCTGGACATCCGGAGGCGATTTGCTGATCGCCCATCAGATGCTGTATCCCGAGATCACGACCACGCAATCCAG
>JBJHDE010000756.1:0-2370 GCA_050486385.1 Planctomycetales bacterium
AACATGGCCAGCGGGTCGGCCCGCAGCACCAGGTCCAATCCCGGGAAGATCGCCCAGCGGAACTCGTACTCAATGTTGTAAAACACGCCGTACAGCATCCAGCCAATCAGGCCCAGCTTGAGCACGGCCCCAGCCACGTTCACCACGCTGCGCGTACGGATGCGCGCCTCGGGCAGCACGAAGATCAAGGCTGCGGGGATCAGCGAGGTCAACAGCGTGACCAGCGGAACCAACTCGCTGGCGGTCATGGCACACTCGGCGGCTCGAGGGACAGCGGCTCGAGGAATAGCGGCCAGGGCGAACCGATCTCAAGCAGCCCGGCGACCGGCAGGGTCGCCAGGCCCAGCAGCAGGCTCAAGGTGGCCAGGGCCAGGGTGGCCTGCTCTTGCGCGCGGAAGCATCTGCCTTCTGGCGGCGTCGGGGGCGCGTCGCTGGGACTGGCAAACGCCTGGGCCAACACACGGAACATGTAGACCGCCGCCATCAGCCCGCCGACCACCATCACCACGCCCAGCAGACTTTGGCCGGATGCGAACGACGCCCGCATCAGGGTCCACTTGGCCACGAACGCGGCCGAAGGTGGCAGGCCCATCAGGCTGACACTGGCCAGCCCCATGGCAAAAAACGTGAGCGGCAAGCGTTGTCCCGCCCCAGCCAGGTGTTCGATCCGATCGTCGCCGGTGGCCTGCTGGATGGTGCCCGCGGCCAGAAACAGCGCCGCCTTGGCCAATCCGTGGGCCAGCACCATCAGCACGCCAGCGACCCAGGCTGCCGGGCCCCAGGGGCTTGTGGGCGTGGCCAACCCAAACACCAAAAACAGGTAGCCCAACTGCGCCACCGTCGAGTAGGCCACCAGTGTCTTGACGCGTTCGGCCAGTATGGCCTGGAACGAGCCCCACACGATGGCCGCAACGCCCAGCGTCGTCGGGACCAGGGCCAAGGGCTGGACGACATCGGCCGGAAACACCTCGAACCACAACCGCAGCAAGATGTAGAACGAACCCTTGACCACCAAGGCCGAGAGCAGCGCGCTGGCCGGTGCCGGGGCGCGGGCGTGGGCGGGCGGCAACCAGAAATGAAAGGGAAACAGCGCGGTCTTGACCATCAGGCCCAGCATGGCCAGCAGCAGGGCGGCCTGCAGGGTGGGCGTATCGAGCTTTGCCGCGCGGAGCGTTGCGAAATCCAGGCCGCCGGCCAGTCCGTACAAGAGGGCCACCGCCGCCAGATAAAGCAGCGAGCCGGCCAGCGCCGCGATCAGATAACGGAGGGCGGCTTCAATCGCCTGCCGCGATCCGCCCAGGGCCACCAGCCCCACCGCGGCCAGCGTCAGCAGTTCCAAGGTGACATACAGATTGAACACATCGCGCGACAGAAACAGCCCATGCAAAGCGCTCCACAGCAGCAACCACAAGGGCCAGAACAGGTCGGAGGGGCCGTGTCCGGCGTGCGGCGATCCGTGGCCGAAGTAATCGCGGGCATACAGGCTGGCGAACAGCCCGATCACGGCCGACAAGCCGAGCATGACACAGGTCAGCCCATCGGCATACAGGGCAATCCCCAGCGGCTCAGGCCAACCGCCCAAGGCGTGCGTCAGCGGGCCCATTTGCCCCACGCCCGTTGTGATGACGCTGGCGGCCACACCCACCAGGATCGCCGCGACCATGCCCAGAGCCGAGTGCCAACGTGGGCCCAGCACAAAGGCCATCAGACCCAAGATCAAGGGGCCGACGACCGGCACGACGAGCCAGGCGGATGAAGTGAATTCGGGCATGGATTTTCTGGATCACGCTCGGGAGGCTCCGCGACGACACTCAGTCCCGAAGACTGCCTGCCGACAAACATTCCAAAAGCCCCAAGTCGGGCATGCTACGACTCCTCGGGTAACTCGACCAGGAAACGATACAAGGCCAAGGCCACGGCCGTTGCGCAGACCGCCACAACAATACCGGTGAGCACCAGCGCCGAGGGAACCGCATCGCCGGGGCCCTCGGGCTGACGACGGGCGAACGCCACCAGCATCAAAAAAACTCCACTGCCGGACAGGTTGGCCGCCAGGATTTTGCGGAGCCAGTGGGTACGAAACAGCAGCCCGCCCAGCCCCAAGGCAAACAGGCACGCCCCGGCCACGGCGTAGATGAATACGGGACTTGCCGTCATGGCTGGGGCTCCTCGTGCGGCTCGCTGTGGGGCAGCTCAGTTGGCTGGGCGGATGTGGCGTGAAACAGCATGACCAGCGTCAGGGCGATCGACAGGGTCAGCAGGGTCTCGATCAGCAGGATCGAGGCATAGGCCCAGCCGGTCGACAACTCCAAGAAGTGGTCACCCCACACCAGCCCGCCCAGCGCGACCAGCAGGAACACTGCCAGCCCG
>JBJHDE010000757.1:0-2346 GCA_050486385.1 Planctomycetales bacterium
CCTCAAGACGGCAAACACCCTGAACCGCGAAGACGCCAAGATCGCGAAGACGATGTGCCCCACCTTCGCGCTCTTCGCGTCTTGGCGGTTGGCTCTCCTGATTTCGGCAGTCCATGCCGAATTGGGCCCATGACTCGGGGTGGTTTGTTCAATATGGAGAGGTTTATTCAGCAGGCTTTTGGCAACACGGGTCAAACGGTCTGACTTCCGCGCTGTTCGAAGACATGCGCAGAAATCACTAATAGCGCTGCTCTTGTGAGCCGGACGTCCTGCGGGGGCAAGCAAAACACCAGCCCGTCAGCACGGCCTTCACAACGAAATCACACCCGGTATCTCGGCGGCGGCGCGGTAAACGTCGATGATCTCGTCGCTGCTAAAGGCCAGCACCTCGGCGGTCACGCCCACGTAGTTGCCGTGCCGACTGTCGCGGGTGCTGATGCTGGGCTCGGCGGGAAATAGCTCCAGCACCTGGGCGACCCGATCCCGTGGCGTGACAAACTTGAAACAAAAGCGGCAAGGCCAGGTGTGCGTCTCGTCGATCTTGGCCTGCAGACTGGCGAACACGTCACCCGCATCAGCTTCGGTCATGACATTCCTCGCACTTGGGAGGCGTGCTCACCGTCGCGGGCGCTCCGGGCGACATCGCGGTGGGCGGCGGTTTCCGATTGGCCCCCACAAACCGTTTGCGAATGTCGGTGCTTTGCGGGACTGCGCGACCAATTTCGCAAGGCGTGGGGTGATCCTTTAGTCTAGCAACGACTTCGACGCCGACAATCTTGCTCTGGCCAAGTCGGGGGGGGCTCGGGGGGGGCCAAAGCGACAGGCCGATCGATCCCCCCGTGCCGAAGGATCCACCGGCCTGTCGACGCATTGACCCGTTTGGGACCCGGCCTCACCGCCAGGTTCGTGGACCGGCTCAGCGAGCGGCCACGTCCCGGAATCGCGGGTCGATACGGGCTTCGCGGAGCAGGCCCTCCAGCAGCCGCTTGGCGTCCGAGAATTCCTGGAAGGTCACCTCGTCGTGCCGCACCCGTTCGCTCAGGTCCGATCGCATGTCCTCGATCAGCGGCTTGACCTCGTCGTGGATCGTCCGTCCGTCTTCCACCTGGCCCAGGGCCCGCTGCATGAATAAGGCTTCCACCTCGTCCCGCCATGCGGCCAGTTCAGGTGTCCGCAGGGCGGTTGGCCAAGTGATCCGACCGCTCACCGGGTGGAGCTGGTCGTGCGTGGGCAAATCGGCAAGCTGCAGGTTCACCAAGTGCCGCGCCCGCTCGGGCGTGATCGCCTTGCGCCGGGTCTCGGCCCGGCGCGCCTCCCAGCGATCGCGCTGCTCCCAGTAGTTCTCGACCCAGCGATTGTGGTTCTCAATCGCGGCGCCGCGGGCGGTCTCCCACGAAACGGCGGCCTCGGCGGTCATCAGGTTGTACTGACCTTCGGCGGCAATCCGCGCAGCCAAGCCGCGCTGGAAATCGCCAAAGGCGGTCCCACCGATGGGCCATCCCCAGCCCCATCCAAAGTCGGGGTAGTGCCATGCGGGATCGAACATCGGATCGACCGCCCCGTAGCTGTAGCCTCCCGCGTAACCGGTCGGATTGGCCGGATTGCGGGCTTGCTGGGCCTGCCCACTCCCAACAAGAGTGGCTACCAAGGCGATCGCCAACAGCGGAGAAAGCATCTTCATCGTCATCACTCTGCGAATCGGGGGCACGGGGAACAACCTGCCTTCCCTATTCTAGACGCATTTTCGGTGCCGTTGTTACACCCCTTTTGAGGATTTTGCGCAAGTGCTAGCACGGCCATCGCTTGCGCAATAGGCTTGCGAAAGCATGCTTTGGCAAGTCCTAGAAACTGTCGCAATTTTGGCACCACACGTCTCATTCTGATACGTGTCCGGCGACCTCAGGGGTCGCGCGACGACCAGGAAACCCCCGGCGGAGCCGGCTGGATCGCCCCGGTTCGACCCTGGGGAATTGGCAAACCTGGTTGCCTTGCGGATCGATCGGGTGTCCAATAGGAGGATGGATTGCATCCGTTGTATCGGGGGACGTGCTGATGGCAGAGTTTGATCCGTATTACCGATGGTTGGGCATCAGTCCCAATGAGCGTCCGATTGATCATTACCGGCTGTTGGGCATCTCGCGGTTTGAGAGCGACATCGAGGTCATTGCCTCCGCTGCCGATCGCCAGATGGCCCACGTGCGGAGCTTTGCCAATGGTCCGCACGGCGAGGCCTCTCAACGTCTGTTGAACGAGCTGTCGTCGGCACGGGTCTGCCTGCTGAAGCCTGACAACAAGGCCAAGTACGACGCGCGGCTCAAGGCCTGGCTGGCCAAACAGGAGCAAGCC
>JBJHDE010000758.1:0-1316 GCA_050486385.1 Planctomycetales bacterium
GTAAACACATCGCCCACGGCCAGCGGCGGTTGTTCGCCGGTGGCCCAGGCGGTCAGACCTGAGGGTGCCAACCACGCCAGAACCAGCGTCATGGCAACGTGAGACCAGACATGCCGAGACATCGCAAACCCTGGGTCGGGGAACCATTCCAATACAGCCATTCCGGCCGCATGCAGTGTGGTCCCGCGACGTGGCCCTGTCCACCGTTTGGCTGACGTGCGGCGAGGCTCTGCCCTTCGCGGCCCGTGGCAGGCCGGGAACCGCTCGCCTGGCCCGATCCGCCCACAATCGCCCAGAAAGTTTCCGTCGCGGCAGAAAGCCTGCACCCGTCGGGCGGCGGGTGCCGATAGCCTGAGATGAGAGGCTCGCCGGCCGCGTCCCGCAACGGCCAAGAATCCGCATGACAGATGCTTTCCCCATGTCCGCTCGCCGAGCCATTGGCTGGAGCGTGCTGGTAGCGTTGTTGCTGTTCCTGGGCGCTCCCTGGGACGTGGCCTCCGCCGAGGAATTGCCCAGGCCCGTGCTACGTCCGGCGGTGCGCAATCCCGCGCCGCTGCCGCCGCCGCTGCCCGAGCGGCCAAGCTGGGTGGAACCGGTGCTGTTCCAACCGGCGGAAGGCAGCCAGCCACCGCCGATCCCCGGCGATGACGAGATCGAAACGATCGACATTCCCGTGGACTTCGGCGACGATGACGCTCCGATGGCTCCCGCGGATTCACCCCAGTTCGATGCGCCCAGCGCCCCGTCGACTGATCCACCGACCCCGCCTGCCACATCCGGCGCCGGCGGCGGTGCCACGCCCGGCTCGCTAGGCACGCCCAATCAGGCACAAGCGGCCGAGGCCCTGCGGTTGCAACCCGGCGCAGCCGGCCTTTTGGGATCGGACGAGTACCGTCGGGGGCGGGTGGCCAACCTGGAAGACGCCCTGAAGTTGACGCCCGGCGTGTGGGTCACATCGCAGAACGGGGCCGATGATGTGAATCTCTCGATCCGGGGTTCGGGTTTGAGCAACCGGAGCTTTGGCCGTGGGGTCAACTCGTTTATCGACGGGCTGATCCCGCTGGGCCGCATCGACTCGGGCAGTACGAATCAGTTGATCAACCTGTTTGCGACCGACTACCTCGAGGTTTATCGGGGCGGGGCCGCCATGGAACTGGGCGCCACGAGCCTGGGCGGAGTCATCAACCTGGTGCCCTACACCGGCTACACCGCCAGCCCGGCCCGGGCGCGAACCGAGTTGGGCCCGGATAGCTACTTACGAACCTGGGCCAGCAGCGGCGCCGTGCTGGGCGATACCGACAACTTTGTGAGCTTTG
>JBJHDE010000758.1:1326-2335 GCA_050486385.1 Planctomycetales bacterium
GTCCGGTGCCGCTCTTCTCCCGCGCATCGCTCGCATCCACCTGAACGAATTTCTCAAAAATCCTGGTGCGATAGTCTTCGGGGATACCGGGTCCACGATCGCGAACCTCAAGCCGGACGCGTGCGCCGTGCTGGGCGATACCGACTACTTTGTGAGCTTTGACTCGTTGAATTACCAGGGATTCCGCGATCAGAGCGTGGCCAACAACTACCGGCTGGCGGGCAACCTGGGCTACATTCACAACGACTTCGAAAACCGCACCTACTTCTTCTACGACAACTCGCGGCTCGAGTTGCCCGGCGTGGTGCCCAAAAGTCAGGCGCTGGCCAACCGGCGGCAGGCGGGCTTTTTTAACCAGTTGATCGATACCGATCGCAACTGGGACAGCGTGCGGCTGGCGAATCGCTCGACCTGGCACGCCGCCGATGGTCACCAGTTGAGCCTGGCGGTCTATGGGTCGTACTCGGTGCTGGATCACCTGCCCACGCCGTTTGTCGGCATTATTGATAACGACTACCGCGAGGTTGGCCTGGCCGCCCGCTGGGATATGGACAACGAGTTGCTGGGCCGGGACAATCGCTTTTCGATCGGTGTCCGCTTTGCGTACAACGACAGCGAGTTCAATCGCTACCGTTACCTGGATGCGGGCGAGCGACCCAATTTGAATCAGCAGTCGTTCGACGCCACCTTCCGGGCCCGGCAGTTTGAGATCTTTGCCCAGGACACCCTGCAAGTCACCGACAATTTTCGCCTGATCGCCGGGGTGCAGTTCTTTTACACCGACCGCGTGTTTCACGACCGCGCTTTTCAGCCGCTGCCCCCACCGGTGCCGCCGTTCCCGCCGCAGCCGAATGTGACGCCCGGTGATCAGAGCTTTGAGCTGGCGTTTCGGGAATGGAATCCCAAGGTGGGCTTCACGTTGGACCTGGCTGACGACTTTTTGATGTTTGGCAACGTCTCGCGAAGTGCCGAGGCCCCGAGTGGCGAGGAGATTTCAGATCGCGTGGCC
>JBJHDE010000759.1:0-2296 GCA_050486385.1 Planctomycetales bacterium
GGAGCAAAACGGCCAGCGGCGGTCAGTCGTGATTGAAAAGCCCTTCGGGCAGGATTTGGCCGGGGCCCGGGCGCTGAACGCCCATGTGCATACGGTGTTCGACGAGGCCCAGGTCTACCGCATCGATCACTACCTGGGCAAGGAAACCGTTCAAAACTTGCTGGTCTTGCGGTTTGCCAACGCGATTTTCGAACCCATCTGGAATCGCCGCTACATCGACCATGTGCAGATCACCGCGGCCGAAGAGGTCACCGTGGGCCGGCGGGGCGGCTATTACGACAAGGCCGGCATTCTCCGCGATATGTTTCAAAACCATCTGCTGCAACTGCTGATGGTCACCGCTATGGAGGCCCCGCTACGGTTTGAGGCCACCGCCGTCCGGGACGAAAAGGTCAAGGTCCTGGAGGCCGTTCGCCCGCTGTCGCTGGAGGATATTGCCCGCGATACGATTCGCGCGCGCTACGAGGGTTACCTTGACGAGCCCGATGTGCCGGCCGACAGTCAAACCGCGACCTTTGCGGCGCTCAAGCTGCACGTGGACAACTGGCGGTGGCAGGGTGTGCCGTTCTATCTGCGGAGCGGCAAGGCCATGGACTGCCGCAGCACGCAGATTGTGGTCACCTTCCGCGAGCCGCCGCACATGATGTTCAATGTGCCGTCGATCGAACCCAACCGCTTGATCATCCAGATTCAACCGGCCGAGGGCATTCAACTGCACTTCCAAAACAAAGTGCCCGACGCCGGCATGCGACTGCGGACTCAAGAACTCGATTTCCGCTTCCGCAAGCAGTACGACAATCCCCTGCCCGAGGCTTATCAGCGGCTGCTGCTTGACGCGATTCAAGGCGACGCCAGCCTGTTTGCCCGCAGCGACGAAGTCGAGCGGGCGTGGGGCATCATCGACCCCATCCTCGACGCCTGGCGGAACCAAGGTCAACCGCCCATGCTGGACTATCCGGTCGGGCAATGGGGCCCCGAGGCCTCAGCCGATTGGATGGATGCCCAGGGCCGCGCCTGGTTTGACCAATGCCCCGTGCTGTTGCATGGGCACGGCGACGACACCTGAGGCCGGCCGACCCGCGGCCAGCGGATCACAGCGGATCGGCCAGTGAATCGTCGACCTGTTCCATCCAACGGTCGGTCAGGCCCCAGGCGGGCAGGGTCTCGCTTTGCCCGGTTCGCAGGTCTTTGAGCTGCACCTCGTCGCGGGCGAACTCGTCGGGCCCGGCGATCACCGCCCAGCGGAAGCCCCGCCGATCGGCGTACTGCAATTGCTTGCCCAGCTTTTTGGCCTCGGGGAACACTTCGCAGGCCACGCCCGCATGCCGCAGCACGGTGGCCAGCCGCAGGTAGTCGCCCAGTCGCGAGGCATCGAACAGGGCGATGAACACGCTGGCCGGGGTCGAGATGGGTTCGATTTTGCCCAGCTCTTCCAGGGCCGCCAGCAAGCGATCCAGGCCCAGCGAAGCGCCCACGCCCGGCAGAGCCTGATGGGTGTACAATTCGGCCAGGTTGTCGTAACGCCCGCCCGAGCAAATGCTGCCGATGCCGGGCAAATCGTCGAGCAGGGTTTCAAACACCGTGCCGGTGTAGTAGTCCAGGCCGCGGGCGATTGACACATCCACGGTGTAGCGCTCCTCGGGCACGCCGAGATGCTTCAGCGTTTGGGTCAGTTCTCGCAAGCGGGCCACGCCTTCGCGGCCGGTGGTGTTGCCGCTCAGCAGTTCGTCCAGCTTGACCAGCCGCTGGTCGTTGCTGCCATCAATGGCCGAAAGCTCCAGCACGGCGTCGGCCTGTGCGGCGGTGGCTCCGGTGGTGGCCAGCAATTCTTCGCGGACCTTGGCGGCTCCGATCTTGCCCAACTTGTCGAGCCCCCGCAGCACGCTGGCGGCCTGTTCGGCCAGGCCCAGCTTTTCCAGCAGGCCGTTGAGAATCAGGCGGTTGTTGATCCGCAAACTGAAGCGATCCAGCCCCAGGGCCTGCAACAGTTCGTGGATGACCAAGGCGGTTTCGATATCGGCGGCGTTGCTGGTGGTGCCCAGCGTGTCGAAGTCGCACTGCACGAACTCGCGATAGCGACCTCGCTGGGTGTTCTCTCCCCGCCAGACCGGGGCAATGTGATAACGCTTGAAAGGCGTGCCCAACTCGTTGATGTGCTGAGCCGCGAAGCGCGCCAGCGGCACGGTCAGGTCGAACCGCAGGGCCACATCCCGACCGCCATGATCCTGGAAGCGGAACATCTGCTTGTCGGTCTCTTGGCCGCCCTTGCCCAGCAGGATCTCGGTGTACTCAAGCG
>JBJHDE010000760.1:0-2228 GCA_050486385.1 Planctomycetales bacterium
GACAAGCCCTACGTGGCTAACAACTGCGGGGCCCTGCCCGATAGCCTGATCGAGAGCGAATTGTTTGGCCACACCAAGGGCAGCTTCACCGGCGCCGACGTGCATCGCACCGGCCTGTTTGAAGTGGCTCACGGCGGGACGGTGTTTCTGGACGAGATTGGCGAATTGCCCAAACCCGTGCAGGCCAAACTGCTGCGGTTTCTGGAAAGCGGCGAGATCCGCCGCGTGGGCGAAAACGACAATCGCGTGGTCGACACCCGCGTGGTGTGTGCCACGCACCGCGATCTGGAACTGATGGTCCGCGAGGACGATTTCCGCGAGGACCTGCTGTTTCGCATCAACACCTTCGAGATCCACCTGCCGCCGCTCCGCGAGCGGGACAACGACCTCGAAATGCTGGCCATGCATCTGCTCAAGCGTTTCAAGCCGCAACTGCGCCCCGATGACGAGGCCTTCAGCCCCGCGGCCCTGGCCATGCTGAAAAGTTACCGTTGGCCGGGCAACGTCCGCGAGCTGGCCAACGTCGTCGAGCATGCCTCGATCTTGTGCGACGCCTTGCCGGTTCTGCCCGAGCACTTGCCCACCCACAAGCTGGGCGGACGCCCGCTGGTCGAGCCGGCCCCCCGACCGGCCAGCGCGACGCATAGCTCGGGCCCCCAGGGGCCGCACTTCACCATCGATTCGAATCTCACCCTCCGCGAGGTCGAGCTGGAACTCATTCAACAGGCGCTCGATCAGAATGGGGGCAACAAGCCCAAGACCGCCGAGCAACTGGGGGTGAGCCTCAAGACGCTGTACAACAAGCTCAATCAGATCAAGCACAGCGAGACCGAGTGACCTGGCCGAATCGCGTTCCCCTGAGGACGCCACCCACCTGACCACACCCCTCCAGCGGCGGTTGATCTTGGATCGACCGCCGTTGGGCGTTTCCATCAAATCCACGCCCGCGGCGACTTGCCGACCACCGCGCAACGCGGTACGTTGAGGGGCTCGGCTGGAGGAGTCGATTCACACAACGGACACGGCTTGAACCGTGCGAGGAGAAGCCACCCGGATGGGAACCAAAAGGACCGGCAAGGGCCGGAGGAAGATCGGTCGGAAGAAGCGCCGGATGCGATCGCGGATTCGGCATCGCAAGAAGTAGCCTCCGCCCTGCGGTCACCGGTCGAGCCCTCGTGGCGCGTATCGCTCAAGGTGCGTTTCGTGAGCGTGCTCGACCGGAGTGTGGATCCGCAGTGGCTTGACGGCTCGCGATTTGATGGCTTGCAGATGAACGGCTCGCGGTTCGCGACGGCGCTTCGCCCGCGCCGCGTTCCGTCGGCAGCCGACCGGCTCGGCGACTTCCCAGCCCCAACGTCTCGCATCCACCGGCGACCGGAGACTGGCCATGGTCAATCGGCTGAAAATGCCCAGGTTCTGGCGTGCGCTGGGGGCCGTTGGTTCGGGCCTGCTGGTGGGTTGGGCCTGCGCGGTCGGTACCCTGACCGCTGACGAGCCGAAAGAGGACAAAGACAACGCCGTCAGCTTCCGAGAGCGGATCGCGCCGGTGCTGGTTCGCAATTGTCTGGCCTGCCACAACGCCCGCGAGTCGCAGGGCGACTATCAGCTCCACACCTTCGCGGCGCTGCTCAAGCCTGGAGAAACCGGGTTTGATCCCATCGAGCCCGGCCAACCGGCCGAGAGCTATCTGATGGGCCTGCTGCGGGAGTCCTCGCCCGAGTCGCGGATGCCCAAGGGTGGGCAAGCCCTGCCGGCCGAGGATCTGGCCGCCATCGAGACCTGGATCAAGCAGGGGGCCCGGTTTGATGCCGACAGCCGCGAGGCCCCGCTGGTCGAGATTGTGCCCGAAGACCGGCACCCCACCCCGCCCGAGAGCTACCGATCGCTGCTGCCGGTCACGGCCCTGGCTTTTCTGAACGAAGGCCAACAGTTGGCGGTGGGCGGCTACCACGAGATCCTGGTCTTCAACATCGAGGATGGCTCGCTCAATCGGCGACTGGGCAACATTGCCGAACGGACCTACGCCCTGGATTTGCACCCCGAGGGCCAACTGCTGGCCGTCGCCGCCGGCACGCCCGGCCAGATGGGCGAGATCAAGCTGATCGACGCCGAATCGGGCTCGCTGGTCAAACTGCTGGCCCGCAGTGCCGATGTGGCCCTGAATGTGGCCTTCCATCCCGATGGCTCGCAACTGGCCGGAGTCGGGACCGATCGGGCCTTGCGCGTGT
>JBJHDE010000761.1:0-2209 GCA_050486385.1 Planctomycetales bacterium
CCCCGAGGCCTGGCGGTATCGCGACTATGTGATTCGCGCGTTCAACGACGATCTGCCCTACGACCAGTTTGTCCGCGAGCACATCGCGGGCGATTTGCTGCCCGAACCGCGGTGGAACTCCGAGCACGGTTGGAACGAGTCGCTGCAAGCCACCGGGTGGTGGTTCTTGGGCGAGGGCAAGCACTCGCCGGTGGATATCCGAGCCGAGGAAGGGGACCGGATCGAGAACCAGATCGACGTGGTGGGCAAGGCCTTTTTGGGGCTGACGATCAGTTGTGCCCGGTGTCACGATCACAAGTTCGATCCCATCACCCAGGCCGACTACTATGCCTTGGCCGGGTTCCTGCGCAGTTCGCGGCAGGATGTGGCCTACATCGATCATCCAGAACGGTTTGCCGAGGGACTGGACGAGCTGGCGGCACTCCGCGACGCCCGCCAGCAGACGATTGTCGAGCACCTGATTCAGCAGATTGCCGACCGCGACCAGGCCGTCACCCAGCGGCTGGCGACGTTGGAAGTCAGCTCGCGGCCCGAGCATCAACCGCACCCGGCGGCGGCCGCTGCCGGGGAATTGGCCACGGGCTTTGTGCCGGGTTCGTGGGCGGGTTGGCGGACGACGGGCCATGCGTTTGGTCCCGGGCCGCTGTCGGCGGGCGAGGTGCTGACGCGCCAGGTTGAGGATTCGACCCAGTGGCGGTTCAGCACCAGCGATCAGGCTGCCAGCGACCGTTGGGCCACGGTCTTAGAAGGCAGCCTGCGGAGCGAGACGTTTACGATCGATTCGCAGAATCTGTACTTCCATGTCGCGGGCAAGGCCAGCCAGATTCGGCTAGTGATTGATGGGTTCCAGCTCATCCGCAACCCGATCTACGGCGGACTGGAACAAAAGATCGATCACGGCGACCAGCCCCGCTGGCTGCGGATGCAAGTTGGCCCCTGGCGCGGGCATCGGGCGTATGTCGAGATCCTCGATCAAGGCGGCGGCTACGTCCGGATTGATCAGGTGGCCGCCAGCGATGCAGGCCCGCCGCCGACCGAGGGCCCGAAGCTCACGCCCGGCTGGACGGCCGATCAACTGGCAGCCGCCTTGCGGAGCCTGCCGCAAGGCACGACCGAGGCCGATCCGGGGATCACCGCCAAGGTGGTGAATGCCCTGCTGGACGACGGAACGCTCGACCTGGACAAGATCGCCGAGGCCCTGGAGACCTTGAACGCCCAAGAAACCGACATCGTGAAACGTCTGCCCGCGGCACGTCGGGCGTTGGCCATGGTCGATGGCACCGGCGAGGACGAATTCCTGTTCATTCGCGGCAACCATCGGACCTTGGGTTCGGTGGTGCCCCGGCGATTTCTCGAAGCCCTCGGCGGCCAACCGGTCACCGATGCCCAGGGCAGCGGCCGCCTGGCACTGGCCGAGCATCTGCTGGCCGAGGACAATCCGCTGGTAGCGCGAAACGTGGTCAATCGGCTGTGGCACCATCTGCTGGGTCAGGGCCTGGTGACCTCGGTCGACGATTTTGGCTTCATGGGCGAAGAGCCCAGCCACCCCGAGCTGTTGGATTGGCTGGCCGCCGACTTCCGGAATTCGGGCTGGTCGATGAAGCACGCCATCCGTCAGATTGTCACCAGCAGCGTGTACCGGCAAGGCAACGAGTTCACCCCAGCGGCGATGGCGACGGATCCGACCAATCGCCTGCTGCACCACCGACCGCCCCAGCGGCTGGAGGCCGAGAGTATTCGCGATGCGATGCTGGCTGTCAGTGGCCGGCTGGATCGCCGCTTGTACGGGCCCAGTGTCTTGCCGCACCTGACACGCTTCATGGAAGGTCGTGGACGGCCCAGTTCGGGCCCCTTGGACTCCGATGGCCGACGCAGCGTCTATGTCTCGGTGCGGCGGAACTTTTTAACGCCCATGTTCCTGGTGTTCGACTTCCCGCTGCCGGCCACCACTTTCGGCCGTCGGGCGGTATCGAATGTGCCCGCCCAGGCCCTGACCCTGATGAACGATCCGTTCGTCGTGGGCGAGGCCGAACGCTGGGGAGCACAGATCGCGCAACTCAACGATTTGACGCCCGAGGACCGCATCGCCCGGATGTACGTTCAGGCCTACAGTCGGCCACCCAACGCCACCGAGCAAGCCGCCGCCCTCGAATTTCTGCAAGCGGGCGATCGGGACACGATCTCTCCCGACCGCTGGCAGGCTCTGGCC
>JBJHDE010000762.1:0-2205 GCA_050486385.1 Planctomycetales bacterium
CGCCAGGGCCTCGGGGAATACCCAATCGGCACCGGCGGCCACATAGGCCCGAGCCCGATCGATGGCGTCTTGCAGATCGGTCACGCCACGGGCGTCGGTGCGGGCAATGATCACCGTCGCGTGGTCGCCGCGGGCGTCGACGGCGGCCCGCAGCTTTTCGCACATCGCCTCGCAATCGACCAAGGTCTTGCCCGACAGGTGCCCGCAGCGTTTGGGGAGCTGCTGATCTTCAAGCTGGATGCCCGCCGCCCCGGCGGCCGCCAGATCCTGGACCGTGCGGGTCACGTTGATGGCCTCGCCAAAGCCCGTGTCGGCGTCGACGATCAGCGGAATCGCGGCCGCTTGGGTCAGGATGCGGGTCTGGGCGACCAACTCGGTCAGGGTGAACAGGCCCACATCGGGCAGCCCCAGGGCTCCGGCGGAGAAGGCCGCACCGCTGAGATAGGCGGCCGAAAAGCCTTTCTGCGCGACCAGCCGCATCGACAAGGCATTGAAGGCCCCCGGCACGGCGATTGTCTCGTGGGCAATCGCCGCCCGCAGTCGGGCCGCGGGGCTTGCGGAATTGGTCATAAAGGCCTGGGGGCTGGAGAACGGGGCCGGCGATGCGCTTAGCTGTGCATCCGCGGAAACGGGTCGCCTTGGGCAATGATCAGGGCTTCCTCGGCGGCCAGTTCCTGGAGTCGGGCGTCGACCTCCTGGGCCGAGCCAAACTGCCGGGCGAAGCGAACATAGGTGGCGTAGTGCCGAGCCTCGCTCTCGAACAGTTCCCCGTAGAAGTTGGCCAACGAGCGGTCGGAGAGGTGATCGCGAAGCAAGGCGAATCGCTCGCAACTGCGGGCTTCAATCAGCGCGGCGATCAGGCAGCGATCAATCACCTTGGCGGGTTCGTGCTTGCGGGCCAGATCGGCCAAGCGGCGTCCGTAGCTGCTGGGGGCCTGGCGGCGAAAGGTCACCCCGCGGTCGGCCAGCACATCCAGCACCTGGCGAAAGTGGTCGAGTTCTTCGTTGACGATCTCGGTCAGCGGAGCCACGAAGGCGACCTGTTCCACGTAAGAAAAGATCAGGTTCATCGCCACGCCGGCGGCCTTCTTCTCGCAGTGGGCATGATCGATCAGCACGACATCGAGGTGCGGCTCGATCCGGTCGATCCACGCTCTGGGGGTCTCACTCTGCAGGTTCAGCATGGCGGGCTCGGGGGCACCAACGGCCGACGCACCGTCGTGGACGACAATGTGCCAAAGGTCCGTGGGCATCTTATGCGGAACCCCCCCAGGGGCTCAACCGCCCTGGGCATGGGGCCGGCCGGCCGCTAGCCTGTCCAGCGGACCCAAGCGGTTGGGTCGCCCATGGGCGTGGCCAGGGACATCGCGGAAGCGGACACCCGGGAGGATTGCGGCGTGAACGAGGCTCCGGCAACCCGGCCGCATTGGGCCTGGTCGGTGATTGAGGTGCTGTTGATTGTCGGGGTGATTGTCGCCTTCGCCGCTCGACCGGTGCCCGACGTCAACGAGACGCAGTACGTGCTCAAGGCGCGGCACTTCTGGCAGCCCGAGCTGCTGGCGGAAGACACGTTTCTGAACACGCCCGACACGCAAACCCTGTTCTACGTCGTGCAGGGAACGCTGTGCCTGGTGCTGCCGTTGGAGTTGGCCACTTGGGTGGGGCGTGGGTTGGCCTGGTTGATTGTGGCCATCGGCTGGCAGCGACTGAGCCGCGCGGTGCTGAATTGGCCGCTGATCAGCGTGGTCAGCTTTGCCTGGTTCGCCCTGCTGGTGGAACACGGCCATATGGCCGGCGAGTGGGTGCTGGGCGGGGTCGAGGGCAAGGTGTTTGCCTACGGCTTTGTGTTTCTGGCCCTGGCCGCGGTGTTGCACAATCGCTGGAACCTGGGGCTGATTCTGCTAGGCGTGGCCACCGCCTGGCATGTGCTGGTGGGCGGTTGGACGGCCATCTTGTTGGGGCTGGTCTGGCTGCTGGCCGGACCAAGTCGGCCCCCGCTTGTTAGCCTGTGGCGCGGGCTGGTCGTGTCGGCCGGGTTGGCTTGCATCGGGCTGGTGCCCAACTTGCTGCTGAACGCCGGAGCCGATCCCCAGACCGCCGCCGAGGCCGCCCACATTTACGTCTTCAATCGCCTGCCGCACCACCTGGATTTGCCGGCCTTTCGGCTGGAGTTTCGCTGGCGGTTCTTCGCCCTGGCTGCCGTGT
>JBJHDE010000763.1:0-2163 GCA_050486385.1 Planctomycetales bacterium
CAAGCCTGTTGAACCGCTGACCCAACGCTTTACATTATCATGAATTGGGCTCCTGAAATCAATCAGTCTTCCTCATGAAAACCTATATGATCAAATTGGTGGAGGCCTTCGGCCTTTTTGTGGTAGAAGATTATGAATCAGGAGGCGCGGTATTCGCTAGTCGAATTCCTGAAAATTGCTAGATTTTCGCTCTCGGGGCCTTGGAACTCAGGGCAGCGGGTGCCTATGCTGGAACGATGGTCAGTGCGGCGGGCTGCCGCATCCCGAGGATCCTGGCTTGAAGGATCGAGGCCCGATATGGCCAAAACCTTGCCCAGTGCCGCGCATGAAGCATCCCTGGGGCGGGACGAAGCGCCGAACTTTCCCGATCTGTTTTGCGCCGTCCTGCATCGGATCCGCAACTTGCAGCAGAATGCCTTCTCGGCTCTGGAGTTGCTGCGAAGCCGCGTTGCTGAAGAGCCCGAATCGCTAGAACTCATCAAGCAGGTTGAACTGGCCCTGGCGCAGTGGCGGCTGATCGAGGAATCATTGCGCGAGTGTGGTTTGCCACTGACCCCCCGCCGCGAGCCAGTCGATTTTGCCCAGTTGGCCGAGAACGCCTGGCGGCGTTGCCAGGCCAGCCAACCCGAGCGTTTGGTCATTGTGCCCACACCTCATTCTACCCAGGTGTGGGGAGACGCTCGGCTGTTGGAAGGTGCGTTGCTGGCCGTTTGGCGAAGTCTGTTGGAACAAGCACCGCAGGCCGATTGGTTTCGACTGGGGGTCGAGGTGGATGTCGACCAGCTTGTGGCCCGATTCGAGGCCGACGGTGCCATGGTGGCGCCCGCGTTCCTGGATCAGTGGTTCGAGCCGTTGGCCGATGCCCACCGCTTGACTGGTTTGGTCAACCTGGCGGCTCGGAGGGTCATCGAAAGTCATGGTGGTGCGATGTGTGCGGAGACCAACGGCATGGGCCGCTTGGTGGTAACTCTGGCCCTGCCCCGGGAGGTGCGATGAATCAAGGTCTTCGGATTGTCGTGGGCGAGGACGACGCGACGACCTCGCGGTATTATCAAGAATTGCTGCCGCAGTTGGGCCACGCCGTTCTTGCGATTGCTTCAACCGGCGAGGCATTGGTCGACGTCTGCCGCGAGACCCAGCCTGATTTGCTGATCACCGATATTCGTATGCCCGGGTTGGATGGCATCGACGCGGCGATTCGCGTGTGCGAGCAGCGTCCGTTACCCGTGATTCTGGTCTCGGGTTATGTCGAGCCCGACCTGATCGCCCGCAGCGAGCATGCCCAGATCCTGGGGTACTTGGTTAAGCCGATTCAGCGGGAGGATCTTGAGCCGGCGATTGCCATTGCCATGCGGCGATTTGAGGAGTTCGAGAAGCTGCGGCGGGAGGCCCAGGACTTGCGACAGGCCCTGGCCGATCGCAAAGTCATAGAACGGGCCAAGGGCGTGCTGATGAAGAAGGCCAAGCTCGACGAGCAGGAAGCCTTCCGCCGGCTCCAACGCGTGGCCCGCGAGACAAATCGCAAACTCATTCAAATTGCTGAAATGGTCCTGCTGACCGATCAAGTCATTAGCCCCAACCCCCCATGACGCAGCCCCGTCCCCCGGCCTGGCAGCTTCCGCCGGGCGTTGACGCCTCGGCCTGGGACTACGCTCATCACCCGGGACTGGCCAACGATTATGATCGCGATTTCGCCGACGAACCGCTGTTCGCCCTGGATCAGGCCTGCGTGGCCGAGTGGATCGCCCCCGGCCTGCGGGTGTTGGACGCCGGTTGCGGCACCGGGCGGCATGCCATTGGCTTGGCCCAACGTGGCTGCCGGGTGACGGCCGTCGACCTGTCGCCCGAGATGCTGCGGGTGGTGGCCGCCAAAGCCGCGGCTGCGGGAGTTGAGGTCGAATGCCTGCAAGCCAACCTGGTTGAGATTGAACGGCTGGCTCCGCGGCGTTGGGATGCCGTGATCTGCCTGTT
This sequence comes from Planctomycetales bacterium, assembly GCA_050486385.1. Taxonomy (GTDB): domain Bacteria; phylum Planctomycetota; class Planctomycetia; order Pirellulales; family Pb10988; genus JBJHDE01. Next base: position 1,972 of record JBJHDE010000763.1, read on the forward strand.
CAGCACTTTAGGGATGATCGCCGGACGCGAGCACCGTCGGCAGGCGCTGGCGGGGCTGGTCGGGTTGCTCGAACCCGGAGGCCGGATTGTCCTGCATGTGCATAATCTTTGGGCTCTGATGCAGACCTATGGCGGCATCAAACGCATGGGTCGCCATGGTTGGGCTTGTCTGGTGGGCCGCCAACGCTGGGG
>JBJHDE010000764.1:0-2156 GCA_050486385.1 Planctomycetales bacterium
ACAAGAAGCCCCGCGAGCTGCTGTGGATCTTCGGCTCGCCACGGTGAGGACGGCGCGAATCGGCGTCCCTGGCGATGTGGCAAAGATGATAGCCTACCTGCTGTCTGACGACGCCGAATTCGTCACGGGGCAGGTGATTTTCGTGGACGGCGGATACCACATGAAGGGAGGGGCATATGGCTGAACCGACAGGCGACCGCATCCACATCCGGCGCCTCCACGCGCGCTGCATCATCGGCATCGTCCCCGAGGAGCGCACGGAGAAGCAGGATGTTTACCTCGACATCACCATGCACGCCGACTTGCGCACTGCAGGCGCCTCCGACGCCATCGAGGACACGATCGACTACAAGAGCGTCAAGAAGCGCATCCTTGCGATGGTCGAGGCGTCCGAGGCCTTGATTGATCCGCTGTTGGATTTGTTGGTGTTGTCGGCTCGGCGGTTTCCGGTGGCCCGCTTCGTGATTGTCACTGAGCGGCGCTTCGCCCCTTACGAGGGCCTGCTGCGTGAACTGGGAGCCGCCCACGTCGAGCCCTCGCCCCGCGACCTGCGTCGGGTGTTGGACGTGATCGACCGCCATTTCGCCAATCTCGTGCAGTTTGAATCGCCGACCAGCCTCGTACCGACCGACCTGCCCGAATTGCCGTGGGGGCTAAAGCTCAAGCCAGAAGACTTTGCCCCGCCCGCCGACTGATGCTGCCTCCGTTAGAGTTGTCCTCGACCTGTGCTGCCATGACATCAAATGAATTGACCGAAGCCGCCGTCCAGCAGGCCCTGGGCGAGGTCCGCGATCCCGAGACCGGCCGACCGCTGAGCCAGACCCAGCAGGTGGGCGCCGTCGAGGTGGCCGACCAACGCATCCGGGCCACGGTGCGGCTTTCCAGCCACTCGGCCCCCTTGGATAAGGTGGTCCGTGCCGACTGCATCGAGCGGTTGCAGGCCCAATTTCCCACCGCCCAGGAAGTCGACGTCCACATCGAACGCTTCGAGCGGCAGCCCCAGCAACTCGGGCAGATTGGCCTGCGGGCCGCCAGTGTCGTGGCCGTGGGCAGCGGCAAGGGCGGCGTCGGCAAAAGCACCATCACCGCGGCCTTGGCCCTGGGCATGGCGCGGCAGGGCTGCCGGGTGGGGCTGATGGATGCCGATGTCTACGGACCCAGCATCCCTCACCTGCTGGGGGTGCAACAGCGGCCCGGCGTCATCGAGAAGCCCGGCCCCGACGGCCAACCGGTCAAGCGGATCGTCCCCATCGAGGCCCACGGCCTGAAAGTCATCTCGATGGGCTTTCTGGTCGATCCCGATCAAGCGGTCATCTGGCGGGGCCCGATGCTGCACGGCGCGGTGCGGCAGTTTCTGGCCGACACCGAATGGGGCGAGCTGGACTATCTCGTCGTCGACATGCCCCCGGGCACCGGCGACATCGCCCTGACCCTGTCGCAACTGCTGCCGCTGACCGGGGCGGTGGTCGTTTGCACCCCGCAAGAGGTGGCCCTGCTGGATGCCGTCAAGGCCGTGGCCATGTTCCGCCAGGTCAAGATTCCCGTCGTGGGGATGGTCGAGAATATGAGCTACTTCCTCTGCCCCGATAACGGTAAGAAGTACGACATCTTCGGCACCGGCGGAGCCCGGCAGCGAGCCGGCGAACTCAATGTGCCCGTGCTGGGCGAAGTGCCCATCGCCATCGAAATGCGGCAGCGATGCGATGCCGGCGAGGCCCACCTGATGTTCGAGGACCCCTACGCCGACAGCCTCAACGAGTTGGTCCTGCGGCTGGCCAAGAACCTGGCCGACAAGGCCCGCCAAAAGCCCCAACTGCCCAGCTTCACGGTGCTCAAATAGTGGACCAGGTGGCTTGCCCTTGGCATCCAGGCCGCACACCGCCCGCGGCTGCAATGCGCCTCGGTTCGCCCCGACCTTTCGCTGGTGGTCGGGATCGCTACAATCAGCCCACGGTGGTCGCGGATCGGCACGAACCTGTTCGAGCCACGGTTGTCATTTCTAACGGTTGTGAATTCTCGTGCTTTCAAAAAAAGTTGAGAAACAGAGTTGGTGGCACTGGTGGCTTTTCCACCAGTGTTTGACAACGCCTGCGACAGCACGACGGACGCCCGCGAAAGTCGTCGAAAAGCAGCAACGTGGGGGCGGCAATGTCTGA
>JBJHDE010000765.1:0-2152 GCA_050486385.1 Planctomycetales bacterium
TGCCAGGCCCGGATGAGCCGGCCGCCAAGAATTCTTGTTGTGTGACGAGCCGTTCGGTGTGCTCGTCGGTTTCGTACCGTTTACCATCCAGGATCCAGGAATGCGTCGCGCGAAAATCACGATCATCGGTGCCGGCAATGTTGGAGCCACCTGTGCCAGTTGGTGCGCTGCCGCCGAGCTGGGCGACATCGTGCTGTTGGACATCCCCCAGACCGAAGGCATGCCGGCCGGCAAGGCCCTGGACCTGCTGCAAGCCACGCCGATTCTGGGCACCGACTGCCGTGTGATCGGCACGACCGATTACGCCGACACGGCCAACAGCGATGTCGTGGTCATCACCGCCGGCATCGCACGCAAACCCGGCATGAGCCGCGACGACCTGCTGGGCACCAACGCCAAGATCGTCGGCTCGGTGGCCCAGCAAGTCAGCCAGACCAGCCCCGAGGCCATCATCATTGTGGTCAGCAACCCCTTGGATGCCATGGTCGCCCGGGCCCAGCAGGCCAGCGGGTTCCCGCATCATCGGGTGTTCGGCCAGGCCGGCGTGTTGGACACCGCCCGCTACCGCACCTTCTTGGCCACCGAGTTGGGCGTCAGTGTCGAGGACGTCACCGCCATGCTGCTGGGCGGTCACGGCGATACGATGGTCCCCGTGCCCAGCGCCACCAGCGTGGGCGGCATTCCCGTCACCCAACTCATCGCCCCCGAGCGACTCAACGAGATTGTCGAGCGGGCGCGGCATGGCGGCGCCGAGATCGTGGGCCTGCTAAAGACCGGCAGCGCTTACTACGCCCCGGCGGCTGCCACCACCCAAATGGTCGAGGCCATCGTCCGCGATAAGAAGCGGCTCATCCCGGTTTGTGCATTTTGCGACAGCGAATACGGCGTCGGCGGTTATTATGTAGGCGTGCCCGTCGTGTTGGGCACCGGCGGGGTCGAGCGGATTGTCGAGATCACGTTGACCGACGAGGAGCGTGCGGCGTTCCAGACCAGCGTGGACGCCGTCAAGGAGCTGACGGCCACCATGCAAAAGCTCGTCTCTTAAGCGAGGGCGCCCATGGGCGGTCGAGCGGTTCTTCGGGCATCCAGTGTTCCACCAGCGATTGCTCGCCCCCCTGGGTTGTCATCCGTCCCGCGGTGGGCCGGCTGGATGGGTCTCGGCTGGATCGGTGTGGGCTGCGTCGCTTTGATGTTGGCCAGCCCCGTGGCCGTGTGCGCCCAGGACGATGCCGAGGGCCTGCTGGTCCGCGGTGTTCCCTACGATGTGTTGGAACTCAACCAGGCGGCGGATCAGACCGAACCGCCCGAACCGCAACGCCTGGTCCCGCTGGATCTTGACCCCCGTCGGCCGCCCACCCGCGAGGCCGACGGGCGGATCCGGCTCAAACTGCTCCGCAAGCCCGGCACGACCTACGAGGTCTCGTGGGAGGACATCCGCCGCATCCGGCTGTTTGAAACCCTGGTGCTTGAGCAGGCCGCCGACCTGGTGAATCGTGGGCGGTTCGACCTGGCGCACGAGTCGTATGCCTATCTGGAGAGCCGCGACCCCGAGTTTCCTGGCTTGCAGGCGGCCGCCGCGGCCGCCCTGTTGGCCGAGGCAGTGCATCTCGAAGCCCGGGGCAACACCGTGGGTGCCTGGACCGTGGGCCTGGAGGCTCACCGCCGCGGGGCCGACGCCAATCGGCTGCGCGAGCTGTTGGGTAACGTCGGCCAGTCCCGCATGACGGAACTGGCTCGGGCACGCAACTATCCGGCTTTGAGGAAACTGCTGACGGCCCTGGCCGAGCGCTATCCCGAACACCCCGTGGTCGCCCAGTGGCAAGGCCAGCTCACCGAGTTGGCCCAGCGCGGCTTGGCCGCCGTGGCCGAGCATCGGCAAGCCGGGCGTTTTCGTCAGGCCCACGACGCCGCCTTGCGTGTCAGCGCGATTTGGCCCGAGGCCGAGGGTCTGGCGGCCACTTACAATCAGCTCGCCGAAGACTATCCGCTGGTCCGCGTGGGTGTGTGGCGTGGCGGCAACCCGTCGCCGCGCCTGCCCGGCGATCTGCCGCCCGCCGCCTACCGACGGCATTGGACCGCCCTGCGGCAATCGCCGGTGCTGGGCACGCGGCTGGTCGAGCCCGTTGGCGTGACCAGTGGCCAGTTGCAGTAC
>JBJHDE010000766.1:0-2149 GCA_050486385.1 Planctomycetales bacterium
TCTTGAAACCGCGCGTCGGACAGGTCGATGGTGTACGCGCTCCAGTTGGGACGTTGGGTCGCCACCTGCTGGACATGGACCACATCGTCGACGGATTCGAAGCCGTCGATGCTGGTGAAGATGGCGTAGCTACGGATGACGCTGCCTCCTCCACGAGCTGCCATCAGTTCCAGGCTCTGCAGATTCACGGACTCGCCCAAACCGGGCGTCACCGTGAAGGAAAAGTAGTGGTTGCCGTTCAGGGCTCCCTGGAGACTACCGGAACCGGCACCATTGATCTGGAGAGCGGGCGAGGTGGCGTACGAACCGTTGAAACTTGTTGACACATTCGCGGATGCCGTAATCGACGACACGGCGAGGTCGCTTCCGCTGACAACGGGAGCCATCGAATTGCCGGTGAAGCTATACAGCGCCGACACGTCTTCCAGGATGGGCCGGGGCCGCGCCACCTGGCCGACAATCGCAATATCGTCGTACTCGATACTGGCGCCGCCATCACCGGAGAACTGGTAGACCCGGAACTCGATGGGGCCCGTCAGGCCTTGGTACTGGGCGCCCGACAGATCAATCACATAGTCTGTGAAATTGGGGCGGTTCGACGGCACGTTGGGCTCGACGAAGATGGCCTGACTGGCATTCGCGAAGCCATCCACGCTGGTCATCACCGCGAAGCCGCGAGTCCCCCCCGTGCCGCCACGGACAGCACTCATCAGGAACTCTTCCAAGTACAGCACCCCGCCGGCGTCGGGCTCGACCATAATCGAGAAGTAGTGATCGCTACTGATCGCGTCGGCAAGACTGCTCGTACCGGCATTCGTGATTCGCAGGGCATAGTCGGTGGTGCCATCGGGATTGGTGACCGTCGACCCGCCCGATGTGTAAGACTGCCATGTTTGAGTGACGTTGTCGTGATTCACGTCCGAAATCAACATGCCGTTGGCCACGAACTCGGGCGCTTCGGTTTGGCCGGTAAACGTGAACAGCCCCAGCGTTCCCTGGGCGATCGCCTCCTGCAATTCGAATTCGAACGTGTCGCGCTCCAGAGCATCACCGGGGCTCATGGCTTGCAAGGTGGCGCTGGTCGAGGGATCGTAGGTAAACGACCCGTCGGTGTTCATCTCGATCGTGGCCCCCAGCGACGAGATGATCGTCCCGGGCCGAACCACAAAGTGCTGGGAACCCACCTGCGAAAGCACACCATTCTCGGCACTGACGAACAGCGTCTGCGCGGCCTGGGCCCCGGAAACCGTGGTGTCGCTGGCGCCGAAGAATTCCACCTCTTCCAGGCGCAGATCGGTGCCGCCGACGGTGTCGATCACCCGCAGCCGCAGGTACACGTAGCTTTCGGTGGGATTGACGAAGTCGACGCCCGCATCCATCCGGACCACGGCGCCGGCTGTGGAGCCCTGGCCGACCAATTCCCAGGGAGTCTGGGATCCATGGTACTCGTGAATGACCGTCCAACTGCCGCCGCCGGTGGCGGGATTGAAGTCGTTGGAGCCCTCGATCACGTAGTGCAGCAGGTCGTTGTTGGTCGAGGCGCTGTCGCCCCGGGCGATGGTGTAGTGGCTGAGCGTGATGCCGTTGGCCCAGCGGGCGGCCACCCAGGGCTGGCCGGCGACGGTGGTTTCCCACCCGCTGGCCGAGCCGTTGTCGACGCCCTGGTTGACGGCGTTGTCAAAGACGTTGAAGGCCCCGGAGCCATCGAAGGTGGCATCGGCCGAGGCAAACAACGCCGCGTCGAACGGGGCCTGATCCAACGTGGCGTTGGTGGCCGTGTCGTCGAGGTCGGTCAGGTCGTGGCCCAAGAGGGCCTCGGCGCCTACCCCCAAAAAGGTGGCCAGTACCTGGCGGTCTTCCAGCTTCTCGACCTTGAGCTGTTGCTCGTCACGCTTCGTGCGGCGGGGCTTGCGGACGCGGTGGAGCAAGCGGTTCAGGAAAGCCAACGCGGGTAGCGACGCCATGAGGACGTTCTCCGACATTCGTTGATACGAAGGAGCGAGCAACGCGCGGGGCGATGGACCGGCGTTGCGGGTGCCAGGAAGCTTGTTTTCGAGCACTCGAGGGAGTGGTCCCATGCGCCAGGCATCCCACGCGCCCGACAAGTCCCCATCGATCGGGGAAAGACCTACTCCAATCCGCTATCATC
>JBJHDE010000767.1:0-2144 GCA_050486385.1 Planctomycetales bacterium
TTCCAGCACATTCCACCGCAACACGGCTTTGCTGGCCACCTTGTTGACGTTCTGGCCTCCTGGACCCGAGCTTCGCACGAACGCCCAGCGGAGTTCGTCCTCGGGAATGGAAATCGTCTCGGTCACGTCCATGATGGGGGCGGCTTCGGGCCAGGTGCGGGAGTGGGCGGTCGGTCGCCAGACGCGGGGGCGGCTGGCATCGGTCGATGGAAGGGTCAAACGGTCACCCCATGAGGAATTGTAGGATGCCCGAATCGCGGACGTCTGCCAACCTGATATCGCCAGCCCACCGCCTGGCTTGGCTAATGCTCATTGGCCTGGCCAGCGGCTGGTGCGTGGCCATGCCCCTGACATCGGCCGCCGCCGAGCCAGCCGACACACCACCCGCCGACCTGCACCCCAACTGGCCCGGCGTCGATTGGCCCGGCTTTTTGGGACCGGCCGGCGACAGCACTTCGCCCGAGACCGGCCTGATCGCCCCCTGGCCCGAGGAAGGCCTGTCGCTGCTGTGGACCCTGGAGTTGGGCGAGGGCTACGCGGCACCGACCGTGGTTCGCGGTCGACTGCTGCTGTTTGGTCGGTTTGGCGACGCCGCGCGGCTCCGCTGCTTGGATGCCGAGACACGCCAGGAGCTGTGGCGGTTCGAGTATCCCACCGACTACGATGATCGCTACGGCTACAACGGCGGCCCACGGTGCTGCCCCGTGGTGGATGGCAATCGCGTGTACCTGCACGGCGTCGAGGGCATGCTGCACTGCCTGCGGCTGAGCGATGGCGAGCTGATCTGGAAAGTCGACACCCAGGCGGAGTTTGGCTTTGTGCAAAACTTCTTTGGTGCCGGCAGCACGCCCTTGGTGTTTGACGATGTGCTGCTGGTCGCGGTGGGGGGCAGCCCGCCGGGCAGCGATCGCGTTCGCTTTGAACAGTTGCAAGGCAACGGCAGCGGCGTGGTGGCTTTTGACAAGCTCACTGGCAAAGAGCGTTACCGCCTGAGCGACGAACTGGCCAGCTACGCCAGCCCCGTGGTCAGCACGATCAACCAGCGTCCGTGGGCCTTTGTGTTCGCCCGCGGCGGGCTGATTGCCTTTGACCCCCGCAACGGCCAACAGGAGTTTCACTTCCCTTGGCGCGCAAGAATCTTTGAGAGTGTCAACGCCGCCAATCCCGTGGTCGTCGGGTCGCGGGTGTTCATCAGCGAGTGCTATGGCCCCGGCTCGGCCTTGCTGGACGTGGCCCCCGGGCGATATCAGGTGGTCTGGCAGGACGAGGCCCGCGCGCGGGAGCGGGCGCTACAAGCCCATTGGACCACGCCGGTGCATCACGAGGGAGTTCTCTACGGCGTGAGTGGCCGACATCTGCGGGAAGGCGAACTGCGGGCCATCGAGCTGGCCACCGGCCGCGTCCTGTGGAGCGAGCCCGAATTCACCCGCGGCAGCCTGCTCAAGGCCGACGGCTATTTGATCGCGCTATCGGAACTGGGCGAGCTACGCTTGATCCGCCTCAATCCCCAGCGCTATCAGGAGGTCAGTCGGTTTACGAGCACCACCGAGCGGGGCCCGGCCTTTGGTCCGCCTCGCCCGCAGGCCTTGCTCAAGTATCCGGCCTGGGCCGCGCCGGTGCTGGCCCGTGGCCGCTTGTATGTCCGCGGCGATGGGGTGCTGGCCTGTTATCAAGCGGTGCGTCCGCCCAACGAGTAGCCTTTCTTGATGCCTCCGTGTGAGGAGATGCGTTTTGGAAGGCCAACAAGGCGTCAGGCTGGATAGGCTTGGGTTTTGGGTCACGCGGAGACGCGGAGACGCGGAGGGAGAGAACAGAGAGTCGAGAAAAGAGAACAGAGAGAAAAGCACAGAGAATGGCGCTTCGAGTTTTGGGTGGGAAGCTGTCTTTGAAACGAAACATGTCTTGAGAACACGTCCTTTTCTTTGAGGAGCGATCCATGAGACAGCCCCGAACCGCGTTGGCGTGGGCGATGCTGATCGTCGTGTGTGTGGCCTGGCCGCTGGCCGGCGACGAGCTGGTGCTGGTTGATGAGGGCCGGCCGCCGCTGCCGATTGTGGTGCTGCCCGACGCCCCGCCGCTGACGCGCGCGGCCGCCGACGAACTGGCCGACTATCTGGAAAAGGTCAGCGGCCAGCGACCCGAGG
>JBJHDE010000768.1:0-2141 GCA_050486385.1 Planctomycetales bacterium
CTACAGTTGCCTGCAAAGTTTGCGAAAAAGCCAAGCGTCGACGGGAGAGTCAGGACGGGAAACAGGTTGCACCGCGAAGACGCCAAGATCGCGAAGACGAGGTGCCCCACCTTCGCGCTCTTCGCGTCCTGGCGGTTAGTTCGCCTGATTTTCTTAAGCGGTTGGCAACTCAGTCTCGCGACCCTCCATGATTGAGTGAGTTGGTTTCCCCGCTGTTCGAGGACTTGCACCGGGATCCATACCACCGGAATTCCGCTATCTGGCTCTCGTTCTCTTGTCTCGATTAATCCACCCGGTACGCAACCGACGGCCCAAATCACTTGAGGTATCAGCCAACCACCAGCTTCTTAAAAGCAACACCATATGACTCCAGCACCTGGCGCTCGGGCAAGAACCCGATCAACACTTCCAAATACAACACGGTTCTCACCGAATTTTCATCAAAACCGTGGGCGATCTCAGTAGATTACCCTAGGAATTCAGGCTAGGCCGTTTGAGATTTCCAAGTTCCAAACGTGTTTTTGAGACTTGGGGAAAAACTGTTGGATAGCTCCCCAAGCTTCCCCAGCCCAGACTCACGGGCAATTCCATTTGGGATGATCGAAAAGTACCGCTTCGGATAAGTCGGTTGGATGATCCCTACCCCATCACTCCGCGACTCGATTCTCTTTGGTCCGCATTCCTCTTCAACGCAGGTTTCCGATGCGCCGTTCTGGCTTCACGCTGATCGAACTCCTTGTGGTCATCAGCATCATCGTCATCCTGGTCGGCTTGCTGCTCCCGGCTGTTCAAAACGCCCGAGAAGCCGCTGCCCGGATCAAGTGCGCCAACAATCTCAAGCAGCTTGGCATTGCGTGCCATGTTCACGAAGGGTTTCACCAGCGCTTTCCATATGGCATGCTGCTGAACGAAGATTCAATCACAACCCACACGACACTTTTTATCGAACTGCTTCCGTTCATCGAGGAAGATAATCTGCATTCGCGATGGAGCTTTGACCTTGAGTCGGTCCCCGGCCCGTCCCCGTTTCATCCTCCTACTGTCATTAGTAGTAACGTTGGTGAAGTGGTCGATGAGTCTCGCGCGGGCTCCATCATCCCGACCTTCGTGTGCCCGTCGGATCAGATTATGCCGAATCCCTTTTACCTGCCGCGCTCAAACCCGACCTGGAGCCCTTCTCAGGCCACAAACGGGAATCCGTTTGCTGGCTGGTATTCGGGGACGAGTTATGGGGGCAACTATGGGACGGGGAGCTACTATACGAGTTTCTCTCAGTTTCCCATCCGGCCGAATGGAATCTTCTTTATGACCGGCCCCGACCCCCGGTTGCGCGCACCCGGGGGGTCGCTTCATTTTTTGGTTGACAATCATCGGAACCTGGCTCGCGTGAAAATCCCCGAGATTACCGACGGGACGAGCAATACAATCTTAATGGGCGAGAAAAATCACCGCGACCTCGCGTTCGACAGTTGGAATTTCGCCAACAGTGGCTTGAAAATGCACCAGGTTTCGGTCTGGGCATGGGGTGGCGGACGCAAGGGGGCCGCGATGCTGTTCGGCTCATCAGCCGTGCCAATCAACTCGACTGTCAGCACCTTACATCCTGGGAATCCCAATCAACCCAATATCAATGTCCAGGACCGTCGCTTCAATGCCTGGGGAAGCAACCATGCGGGCGGGGCCAACTTTGTCCTGGCCGACGGTGCTGTGCGTTTCATCAAGGAAACGATCAACATGCAAACGCTCGCCGCCCTGTCAACTCGGGCCGGGGGTGAAGTCATCCCCAACGACCTGTATGAATGACCCGGCCGAAACATCCGAGCTGTCAATGGGATCCGACCCACGTTGCAAACGGTCTTTGTCACTGACCCGTGCTACTGATCCCTGAAACAGTCCGCCAACAGGACCGATTGCCGATGGCCTGGCTGCCTTGGCCACACTCGTGGTCAAGGCTCCAGTGTCACGAAATCCGTTCGAGGTAGTGTGCAGGGATCCATTATCCAGCTCGTGCCCGGACCCTCTCGGAACCGAACGGCGGCCAGCCTTGATTTGAAATCCGTGAGGAAATCGCGTCGGGCGGTCGGTTCCCGGCCTTCCCAAGGCGAGTTCCCTCATCGTGCCACTTTCTCGCGAGTCTCGAC
>JBJHDE010000769.1:0-2123 GCA_050486385.1 Planctomycetales bacterium
TAACATACTTCGAGTCATGGCAGACGTTATCAAACACTGGTGGACAAGCCACCAGTGCCACAAGTGCGGCTCCCAAACCCTTGCCGGAAATCGTAGCAACAGCCCGGCCGCCGGCGAGGCCTTTCGCATGGTGGCCAAGGAACCTGAGGGGCCATCGTCCGCTTTGCGAGATGGCTTGCCGTCTGCCGACCCCTACGATTTCATCCGCCCCATGGGGTTCAAGAACAAATGATGCGGGTGGGATTTGTGGTGCATAGCATGCAGGTGGCCGGGGCCGAGCGGTTGGTGATCCAGACCATCCAACGCCTGGCCGATCGGCTGGAGCCCACCGTGTTCTGCCTGGACGCGATTGGCACGCTGGGCGAGCAGCTTCAACGCGACGGCGTGCCGGTGGAGTGCCTGCAACGCCGGCCGGGCGGAATCGATTGGCGCGTCTCCCATCAACTCGCCCGAGAGTGTCGCCAGCGCGACATCGAAGTCCTACACGCCCATCAGTACACGCCCTTCTTCTACGCGGCGCTTGCGCGGCTCCGCGGGGCCTGCCGCACCCGGCTGGTGATGACCGAGCACGGGCGTCACTGGCCCGACGTGGTGAGCGCCAAGCGGCGATGGATCAATCGCTTGTTGCTGGCCCGGTTGGCCCATCGCGTGAATGCCTGCTCGGCCTTCAGTGCCCAGGCCCTGGCACGCAACGATGGGTTTCCGCGGCAGTCGATTCAGGTGATTCGTAACGGCATCGATTTGCAGGGCTTTCGGCCTTCGCGCGGACCCGGGCCCCCGGACCTGGCCCCGCTCGCCGGGCGACGGCTGTTGGGCATGGTCGCCCGCTTTCATGAAATCAAGAATCATGGTCTGTTGCTCGACGGCCTGGCCTTGCTGGCCGAAACGCGCGACGATGTCGATTTACTGTTGGTGGGCGATGGCCCCTTGCGTGAACATTTAGAACGCCGCACCGCCGAGTTGGGGCTGACCGATCGGGTTCACTTTTTGGGAGTCCGCGACGATGTGGCCGCTATTCTCTCGCGGCTGGATGTCTTCGTGCTGACGAGCCGTTGCGAGGCGGCCCCGTTGACGGTGCTGGAAGCCATGGCCAGTGGCGTTCCGGTCGTCGCCACGCGGGTCGGTGGCGTGCCTGAGATGATCCGCGACCAGGTCGACGGCCTGCTGGTCGATCCCGATCGCCCCGACGAACTGGCCTTGGCCATCGCTCATACCTTGGATGACCCCGCCGCGACCGACGCGCGCGTCGCCCACGCCCGCCAACGCGTCCTCGCTGACTACACGATTGAAGAAACCGTCGAGCGGTATTGGGAAAGTTATCAAGCGGGTTGAATGGAGCATTGAGTTGAAGGATCCTACAAACGCCTTCAATCGAATTTGTACCGTTCCCAGCCTTGTGCAGAAAGCAGCAATTGTGCCTCGTCGTTTGTGAAATCGCCATTCGTTATTCCTATCCTTGATCCAGCCTCATGACCGACCCCGAGCCCTCGGCCGTTCCTTTCGACACCAGGCCGCTGTCGACCGTTGTGGGTCGTTTGACCCGGGCGTTGATCGATGCCGTCAGCACGATCTTCGCGCTGTTCCCGACGCTGGCGTTTCGCTTGTGTTCGATTGGGGTTGGCCGCGACGTTGCCATGCAGGAAACCAGCCAGATGATCGCAACGATGCCGGGTGAACTTGGCCGGCGTGCTCGGCTGGCGTTTTTGCGGATGGTCCTCAAAGAGTGTGCCGACACGGTGTGTGTCGAGTACGGCGTGCTGTTCTCGAAGTTTGATGTCGAACTCGACGAGCACGTTTACATTGGCCCATATTGCCAGATCGGTTGGGCCCGGATTGGCCGCGACACCCTGATTGCCAGCGGGGTGCAAATTCTCAGCGGCCCCCACACGCACGGCATCGCCCGACTCGATGTGCCCATCCGCGAACAACCCGGCGAGCTGCGGCGGGTCACGATCGGCGAGAACTGTTGGATTGGGGCGGGGGCCATCATCATGGCCGACGTCGGCCGCGATACGGTGGTGGCGGCCGGCGCGGTGGTCAACAAGCCCTTGCCAGCGGGTGTGATCGCCGCGGGCGTGCCCGCCCGGGTCCTCCGCGAGCGAAGCGCCGACGATCCACAACCC
>JBJHDE010000770.1:0-2122 GCA_050486385.1 Planctomycetales bacterium
CACGAGGCCTCGACCGGTCCGGAGATCTGGCGGCAGACCGAAGGCGACATCGACGTGTTCGTCGCCGGCGTCGGGACCGGCGGCACGATCTCCGGTACCGGGCGCTACCTCAAGTCGCAGAAGCCGGGGGTCACGGTCGTCGGTGCGGACCGATCACTCATCGGCCTTGTAGGCCTTGTCGAAGTTGTTGAACGCCATCTCGAGCTTCTTCTCGGGGGTGGCGGCCTCGAACTTGCCCTTGCAGTTGTTGCAGCAGAACTTGATGCTCGCGCCGTTGAAGCTCACCGCGGTGGCCTCGTTCAGCGGGCCACCGGTGAACGGGCAGGCGACCTGCTCGATCTGGCCGGTCTGCAGCAGTTGCATCTTGGCGGCAGCCTCAAACGGCTTGGAGTTGGACGCAAACTTGCCCTTGCAGTTGCCACAGCAGAAGTAAACCTTGCCGCCCATGAACTCGGCCGACTGGGCCTTGTTGACAGGGCGGGCGGTGGCGACCACGCACTTGACGCCGGTCAAGTCGTGCTCATCGGCCTGCACGAAAGAAACGCCACCCAACACGACAACGGCAGCCAAAAGAAAACGAATCATAGCATGCTCTCACTGAAAAAAAGGAAGAACCAAAACTCGTGAAATCCACTGACACACAGGAACTCCCTCGCGCCGACGCACAGCGCCGCATGGTCGAGGGGTCAGAAACCACAGGAAGCGCCTCGAAGGCAGTCTTCGTTGACCGCATGTCGTGGCCTGGGAGATCGGGGACCGCCGAAAGCGAGCATCCACCGGGGATCAAAATTCCCCAACGAACGGGCTTAGGACGTACCAAACGCCAAGCGTACGGATACGGCAAGGGACACAATCAGCGGGGCGGACCCAGGGAGCGAGACTCCGTGGGGTTGATCCGCGCCCGAGCGCGCAGCATCAAAGCCGCCAGACGCAAAGAAGTGATTGAAGAGATGGTCGGTTCGGAGTGACCAGGTTGCGATTGGCAAACTCCGCGGGCATCGCCACCTGGGCCACCGACGACTCGCTCAGCACCAGCGGCGAGGAGTCCAAATCCAAATGGGTGGCCACCACCGGAGTCGGCAACGCGACTGGCACCTTGGTGACGCAGCAGCCGCAGGGCTGGCCGTCCTGGGAATGATGGGTACTGTCGCAGCAGTTTGCTTGCAGCGAATCGGCGGCGGGGGCCTGGCTGCAACAACACCCCTCGCAAACGGGTGCGTCGGCGGTTGGCTCGACGGCCTGTTGCGGGTTGGCCGGTACATGACACAAGCACACGCCCGCCGGCGAAACCGCCGCGGTGAGCAGGCCCAGCAGGGCCGCGATCACAGGCACTAGGGAGTGGCTTGGCATCATGTCATGTGCGACAAATTCACGCATCAACAACTATGAGTAGGTATAGTCGCTGGCCCCATGCCCTGCAAGCCGACAATCGGCAAAATCAAGATCCGTGGGGGGGGGTCAGCGGTCATAGACCAGCGAGAAGCTGGCCGTGTATTCGTTGTTGACGATATCGATCGGGGTATCCCCGAAGTGGATGTAGCGAAACCCCAACTTGGTGCTCCAGCGGCTCTTGCTGTCCAGGGGGATCAGCAGACCCGTATCGCTGTCCAAACGCATATCGCCGAAGTCGGTGACGTTGGTATTGGCGCTGGTCTTGTGCTCAAACGTCAAACGGTCAAGCTTGAATCGGGCTTCGACCTCGAACAGGACTTCCGGGTCCCAGTCCTTGGTGCTGGGTCGATAGCGGTGCTCGTAGGTGATGGTCGGACCAACACGAGCCACCAACCGCCGCCAATCGTCGTCGTAGAAGCGATAACCCAAACCGAGCGACTCGCTGAACCGCATCGACAGGCGTTCCAACTCGTCATATTCGAGCAGGGTCTTATTAAAGATCAGCCACGGCGACTCCTTGGCCTTCAGGTCGTGGGTCGTCGTGAAAATCCACTCGTTGGCGCTGACGAGCTGTTCCTGCTGGGCGTAACGCCCGCGAAGCTCGTACTGCTGCTTGATCCACTCGCTGCGGTGGGCCCAGCGGGCGACGGTCAGAAAGGTCCAGATGTCGCGCCGTCCGGTGGTCAGGGTGCCGCCGCCCTCGAAGCGATCCGGCGTAAAGTATTTGAAC
>JBJHDE010000771.1:0-2102 GCA_050486385.1 Planctomycetales bacterium
GGCCAGGATGTCTTGCTCGAAGTCCAGGCCGACCCGCTCGACCCGGCGTTGCAGTTGGTTGCGGAAGGCGCCTTGGCCCTGGAAGCCGTCGACCAGTTCGCGGAGTTCGCGGAAGGTGGTCTCGAAGTCCCAGGTCAGCGTCCAGTAGTTGATGGCCTCGTCGGTGACCCACGGCTCGGGAGCGGTCTCGCCGGGAATCAGGGCCAACATCTCCAGCACCCCGGTCCGCGGTTGATCCAACAGCAGATGGGCGTGGATCAACGAGTCAAACTCCTCGGTGGCCAGGCTCACCGTGCCGCCCACGCCCAGCAAGCCGTCCAGGCCCAGCACGGGCAAAACAGCCAGGCCAAGCTGAACCGCGTTGTTGCCTCGGGTGGCCTCGCGGACCAGGTTGATGGGATCGACAAACCAGCGGAACTGGGGCTCTTCGTCCTCGGCGCCGCGGCAGCGATTCATGATCGCGGCAAAATCCTGGTTGTCGCGGAGCGTCGTCTCGGCCCCGCCGTCCCACACGGTCAGCAACGACTGCATGACCGACTCGTCGCTGCACAGCAGGAAGGCCCCGTCCTGCTGGGTCCAGAACACGCGGAACGACTCGTTGGCGTTCGACACCACATCCACGGTGCGGCCGGCCAGCTCGCGGCGTTCGGCACGCCCGCCATCACGGAGGGCCTGTTGAACGCCCCGTTCCAGCAAGGTCTCCATGACCTCGTGCTGCTCGCCGGCGTCAAACAGTACGACCACCGCCAAGGTGCCTTGGGCGGGTGGCACCACGGCGATGGTGATCTCGCCATGCGGCATGTTGAGAATCTGCTGGACTCCCACGCCCAGCTCGTCGTCCACCGCGGTGGTCAGGCCCATCAGCGATCCGTAAATTTGCTGAACCAGCGGCCGCATTTGCTCGTCTTCCAGCATCTGGCCCAGCGAGCTTTCGCCAAACCGTTCGATCAACTCCTGGGCATTCGGCACCGAGAGGTACAGCACCGTGTCGGGCGGCAGCAGATCCAGGCCCTTGGGCGGAGCCGCCTCGACCCGGTCCGCCGCAAAACTCAGGAGCCCCACCACCGCGGCCGCCACGGCCAGGGCCCAACGCACTTGAAAAGTTGATTGCTTCGAAGTCGCTGACACGGTTGTCGTCGCCTCGCGGAAAGGTCGGGGTTTCGTCTCGCACGCGGTGAACACTACCCGTCCTCGGGGCCCCGAGTTTCATCGGCTCGGGCGGATCGCCAGATATTCGCCCTGGGAAGCAGTCCCCCCTCATTGGATTTATTAGGTGGTCCAGGAATGGCTCGGCCTCATTGGAATCGCTATCGTGGTGTTGATCGGGCTGGTCGAAGGCCTGTCGTTCGGGGTTCGCCCCTGGTTCTTGAGATGACGTCTTCCAGTTCGGGAGGTCTGTATGCGAGCCTTTACCGCCGTGATCGAACGCTGTCCCGACACAGGTCTGTTCGTCGGGTATGTGCCGGGATTCCCCGGGGCCCATTCCCAAGGAGAGACTCTCGACGAGTTGCACCAGAACCTGGCCGAGGTCATCGAAATGCTGCTTGAGGACGGCGAACCCCAATTGGAGTCGGAATTTATCGGGACTCAGAAAGTGCAGGTGGCTTGACCATGGCCAAGCTGCCGGTGCTGAAACCGCACGAAGTGGTATCGCGCCTGGAAGCTGTGGGCTTTGTCGAGGTGCGGCAGCGCGGCGCTCACAAGCAGTTTCGCCACCCGGACTTCGTCCACCAGGTGGCCGATTTCCTGAAGTCGATCGAAGAGGGCAAACCGTGCGAGCCGACCTTCCGCACCGCCCTGGAGACCGCCAAAATCTGCGACGCCGTCCTGGCCAGCGGCGCCGACCGAACCTGGCATAACGTGGAGTAGCAAATGGTAGGGTGGGTGAAGCGAAGCGGAACCCACCATAGGTGAGCGGTTCGCAGCTCCCTGGCAGCCGCAAGCAACCTCACGTACCCATACCGGTTTGCCGGGTTCGGTCTTGGTTGGCTACGGTGGGTTTCGGCCTATCGGCCTCCACCCACCCTACCGCCTGTGCCTACCGCTTGTCCCACAACGGATCACCGTATCTCACACCCCCCGGCATCTGCGCAGAGATCGCA
>JBJHDE010000772.1:0-2095 GCA_050486385.1 Planctomycetales bacterium
TGGTTGACCGCGGGCAGCAACAGACTCATCAGAATGCCGATGATCGTGATGACCACCAACAATTCGATCAACGTGAACCCTCGCCGCAGACTCCCGAAATCCCGTTGACTCATCGCACGACTCCACCCGATGGCCTAGATTCGCGATGCCCCACGACATTCAGAGCGCGCAAGTGCGGGCACACAACCCGACCGAGCGGCTCGCCCTGAATCTCCCTGATGTGCCAGCATCCCGTCCAACCGCTTGCGGTTGCCGCGGATGCCCAAGCGTCGTCCCACTCAATCACCCAATCGAACCAGAACTCCCACGCCCTGGACCGAAATACTCCACAATACTCCACGACCGAACCATTCTCAGAGAGAGCCCTGCGACTGGTCGGAATCTTTGGGGAAAACCACCCGAAACCGTGATCTCCCATTCACTCAAACACAAGTGCGTCCAGCGTTGGCAACGCGGGCCGACCCGGCATCAACTTGTGCTACGGCGAGTGGTCCGCCTGGGGCGAACGAGCCGCCGGTGTTTGTCCCTGTCGGCTGTCGGTCCACGACAACCCACCCTGCATTCTTTCTACACTCACCGGACTTGGCAACCAACAGGCGACCGCACCCAATCTCGGCAAAAGTTTGGACACCCTGTCAACCGCGTCGGCTTGGGCCAACAAGCCCATCGCCCAGCGAACGGGTCGACTCACAGGCTGGGCATCTGGAACACCTCGCCACCGTCGATCGTCGACATCGCCCGCAGAATGTCGATCTCGATCCCTTCGTTCAAGAAGACCACCCGCTTGTCGCCCATCAGGAAGTTCGAGCCTCCCGGATGATAACTGCCAAACGGCAGGAAATTGTAGGGGATACTGTCACGAATCCGCTCGACCCGCGAATTGACCGGATGCACGACCGCCTTCATGCTGTAAGAGGCTTTCCCGTCGTTGGCCCCACGCCACCACGCCCGCACACTTCCCGGTGGTTCGACGTACTGGCCTTGGGTGTGATCGCGGTGGACGAACTCGCCCATGGCCATCGAGTTGCTCAACCCATCGCGGACGTGCGCCAAGTAAAGCTGATGCTCGAACGAGAAGAACCCGTTGTTCGGCAAATCGCCAAAGCTGGTGGAGACCTCGCGTGGCATGTTGTCCGGCATGATCGCCCCGTTGACCCCCAAGTAATGGGTCTGTGCGCCGCGTTGGTAGTCCGCCGGCGGAGCCCGCGGTGCGGTGTCGTAGGGATAACTGGGGCACAGGTACAAGGCGATCTCCAAGAACTGCACATGCTGGGGCGTCACGTTCGCGTTCTCGTTGATCCCCAGGAGCTGGAGTTCCTGGAAGAGCGGCTCCATCTCGATGTAAGGCAACAAGTGGGTATGCAAACCCGGCTGTCGGGCACCAGGGTTGCCCAGCATGATCGCGTTGTTGAACTGGGTGGAATAATTCTCCAGCGCCAGGCCGATTTGCTTGAGATGATTCATGCACTGGGTCCGCCGACCCGCCTCGCGAATCTGGTTGACCGCGGGCAGCAGCAGACTCATCAAAATGCCAATGATCGTGATCACGACCAGCAACTCGATCAACGTAAACCCACGCCGATGACCTTGAACACTCGGAAAGCGCATGCCGCGCTACCTCTCGCTAGGGAACTGTCGGGCGAGCCAGGTCCCACGCCAACTCGCCATAGCCGATCATACCCCAATTGCCCCGCGATTTGCACTCCTTCCGCCGGTTTCCGTGAAACTATCGCGAGCGTTTACCTGGGTTCCGCCACGCGGTAGCCTGATTGGGTGTTCGTGACCGTTGTGCCCCGCACTTTCCCCAAGGAACTGGCCGCCGTGACCCGTTGGCGCTGGCTGCTTCTGGCCCTGATCCTGATCGGCTGCCTGGCCGCATGGTATTGGTACGACACGACTTATGGAGGACGTCCCGTCGAAGTCGTCGCCGCCCAATCCGGCCCAATCGCCGAGTATCTCGAACGCCGCGGCGAGACCCGGCTGGACCAAACCTACCAGGTGAGTCTGCCCTACGCCGGGCGGATTGACCCATCCGACCTAATGAACCTCCCCGAAGGATCACCCATCGCCCGTGGACAAGTGGTCGCCCGGATGG
>JBJHDE010000773.1:0-2076 GCA_050486385.1 Planctomycetales bacterium
GGACCGATGCCACGACAGCCGGCGACCCGGATCCGTCGCAGGTAGGCAGCAGGCGATGCCGAGCCCGTGCTCGCGGCCGCGTGCTTCGGGACCTCACCGCCGGCCAGGGCGACCTCCGCAATTGGGACGACAAGCTTCAGCTCGTGCTGGGCAACGAGACCAGCGGCGATCGGCCCTGGCGGGGCACCTACCATCTGGTCGCCCTCTACAATCGGGCGCTCTCGGCCGAGGAAGTCCGCCTGCGAGGCACCATCCTGCAAAAGTACGACCTGACCGGTGTTCCCGGGCGTGGCGGCCTGCTGACCCAAGGCAGCACACTGACCATGGGCGGCGACGAGGCCTCGATGGTCGCCCGGGGATTGTTCATCCTGGGCGATATCCTCAGCAGTGGCGTGGCTGATCCGCCGCCCTGCGTGGACACCACGGCGGTGGCCAGTCGGCCTGGGATGTCCAAGCGGCAGATCGCCGAGATCCGCGTCAACGACAGTTCCTGCCGCGGCTGCCACGTGATGTTTGAACCGCTGGCCTTTGGCCTGGAGCGCTTCGACGGCATCGGCGGTTACCACGAGATCGACGAACACAACAACCAGCTCCGCGAGGACGGCGAGGTCACGTTCCCCGGGACCACCGAGCCGGTCCCCTACGAGACCATCGGTCAATTGATGGACCTGCTGGCCGGCAGCGAGCGGGTCGGCCAGTCAATCACGCTGAAAGCCACGCAGTTCGCCCTGGGCCGCCCGCTGGTCAAGACCGACTCCTGCGCCCTGGCGGCCATCGACCAACAAGCCCGCGCCGACGGGTTGACCTATCAAAGCCTGATGAAGGCCATCATCCAAAGCGACTTGATTCAACTGACCCGGACCGAGGCCAATCCATGAATCGCCGCACCATGCTCCGCGGCCTGGGCACCGTAACCATCGGCCTGCCGCTGTTGGAAGAGATGCTCGTCACGCCCGCCTGGGCCGCTGGCGACAGCACGGTGCCCGTGCGGGCGTTCAACGTCTTCTTCGGATTGGGCATCCCCCGGCCGCTGCAAGAGGAAGGCTTCGAGGGCGTTATCGAGCCGCTCAAGCCGCTGTCCGACAAGCTCTGTATCCTGCGGCACGTCGACCAGATTCGCAGCGATCTGCCGGGCATCAACGCTCACTACGATGGCTCGACCGCGGCCTTCACCGCCGAGCCACCCAATGGCACGGCCCGCTCCGGCGGGGCCTCGATCGATCAGGCCGTTCGCCAGGCCTATTATCCCGATGGCCTGCCCAGCGGTGTGATCCCCACGCTGATTGCCGGCACCTTCTTCCGCCGCGACCGACTCAGCCGCTACGCCAAAAGCTTCAACCGCGACGGCACGGCGGCGGCCTCGGTCCAGGAACGCCCGGAAGAGCTGTTCGGCCGCATCTTCGGCACCGTGGGCGAGCACGGCGGGGCCACCGATCCGCGAAGCCAACGCCTGCGGCGGAGCGTGCTGGATTCGGTCGTCGAGCAAGCCGACTTCTACACCGGTACCAACTCGCCGCTGGGAACCGCCAGCCGCTCGCGACTGGCCGACCACCTGGATCGCGTCCGCGAGTACGAACAGCGGGCCTTCGCCCTGGCTGAAAAGAAGCGCCAAGAGTGTCCCATGCCCAACGACCCCGACGCCTCGAAACTGCTGCACGGCGGCGAGGCCGATCCCGGCGGCGAGGGCATCGACATCACCCTCGAAGACCTGGTCGAAGAGTGGCGACTGATGGCCGACCTGTACGCCCTGGCCATTCAATGCGACCGCGTCCGCTTTGGCTCCCTCACCTACCTGGCCGCCGGCGAGCGGATCCGACTCAAGGGCGATTACCACTACGACGGCCGACTCGTATTCCAGTTCGATGACCGCGGCCAACGCAAACGCGGCGGCGCCGGCGGCTGCAGCCACGAATACTGGCACGAGTTCCGCGAAGACAAGCCCAACACCCAACTCCGGGCCCACGCCCACATGAAGATGCGCGAAGTCGCTTACTTCCTCAGCCGCCTGGATGGCCCCGACGCCGTGGAGGCCAACGGCCGCACGATCCTCGAAAACTCGATGATCACCATCTCCAC
>JBJHDE010000774.1:0-2059 GCA_050486385.1 Planctomycetales bacterium
CGACTGACGTTCGGCCCGACGGCTTCCCGCAACACAACGTGAACGACCTCTGCGGGAATGTGTCACGACTTACTGTCGGCATGACTTTTTTCAAGCAACACCCAACCGCGTGCGGATCATGGTTTCAATGCCCACCCAACGCTGGCAACTCGGGGGCCTGGCCCTGGCCGCGGGGCTGTGGCTGGTGCTGTTGTACGTGTGGCTCAGTTCGAGTCACCTGCCGCTGTTGAGCAGCGTCCAGCAGCGGTGGCTGGTGCAGATCGTGCTCGGCGTGCCGGCGATTCTGGGACTCGTCATCGCCTGGCGGATGCGGACGGCCGTGGGCATGCCCCGGGCGATTGTGCAATCGCTGGCCTTCCTGTTTGTGTGGCCGGCGGCGGTGTTCACACTCGACCATCTGGGCTGGCCCGAGGCCCGCGCCAACACGGCCCTGGTCGGCACGACCTTGGCCTTCGTCATCGGATTGGGCTGGGCGGTGTGGGCGGTTGATCGGGCCACGCGGCACTTCGCCCGCCGCCGGGCGGAACACGCTGCACGCCAAGCCGCGGGCACCGCACCCCAGGGCGAAGCCGCGACCACCCCAACCAGCGCGGCGCCAACGCCCGCTGGCCGCCGCCGGGTGTGGAATCCCCTGGACCTGGACGCCTGGTACTACGGCCGGGCCCGCAAGCTCAACCAAAGTTTGAGCACCTTTCTGGCTTACTCGGTGATGTTTCTGCTGATGGCCTTGCTGATTCTCAACCTGCAGGGTTGTGGCGAGGTGTTTGAAAAACCCTTCGGCGGCGGGGAAGAGGCCCCGATGGTCCAGCAGGTGCAAATTCAGAAGGTCAAGAAGAAAGAGTATGTGATCAATCCCTTCAGCTCGATCATTTTCACGCCGCCGCCGATTGAGAAGGTCGAGTTGCAACTGTTGGAACTCACCAAGCATTACCACACGCCCGGCTACGGTCAGGGCGAAGGCCACGGATTTGCCACGGGCACGAACACCGGCAAGATTCAGTTCATCCGGCTGGAGTATGCCGGTGGCAATTGGAACAACCGCATGTCGGCCGATACGATCATGCTGACCGAGTACGGCATCCGGCTCAACGCCACGAGCCGCACGGCCAAGGCGGCCGAGAGCCGCACCATCAGTCAGCTTGGCCGGGCCGATCCGCAGAAGAGCCCCGCGTTTGTGTATCTCAACGGCAGCCGCGGGATTCGCCTGTCGAAAAGCGAGATCGAGACCCTGCGGAGCTACGTGCTGGATCGGCATGGGATGATCTTCGCCGATGCCAGCAGCTCGCAGTTTCACCGCGAGTTCATGGCCGTCATGCGCGAGGTCCTGCCCAACGCGCAACCGGTGCCGGTGCCGTTGGACGACAAGATTCACCTGATTCCGTTTCCGGTGGGATTTGCCGCCTATGTGACGCCGCACGGGGGCAAGGAAGCCCTGGGCTGGAGGATCGATGGCCGCTGGGCCGTGTACTATCACCCCGGCGATCTGGGCGATGCCTGGATGGACGATCACTCCGGCGTTCCGCCCCGGGTCTGGGAGGCCTGCTACCGCATCGGGGCGAATGTCATGTTTTACGCTTACGTCGAGCACACAAAATGGCAACAATCGCAAGAGCAGCGGTGATCACTCTGGCCTGCCTGGCCGTCGCCAGTCCCGTCGCCGCCCAGAGCTGGGGCAGCATTTCCAGCAACCTGCGGAAAGCCGCCAGCGGGATCGATACCGTCAGCGAAGAGCGGTACGCCGCCCTCCGCGAGGCCGAACGCTACCAGTACGAAGTCGCCCTGCGGTACTACAAAGCAGGCAACTGGCGGGTGGCTATGGCCGAATGCGAAAAGTTTCTGCGTCTGTACGAACGCAGCGAACTGGCCCCCTTGGTGCAACTGTGGTGGAGCCACTGCCAGTTCCATCAGCAGAAGGCCAACACCGCCATCCGCGAAGGCTACCAGTCGGTCATCGACTACTGGCCCGACGCCCCCGAGGCCACCAACGCCGCCTACTACATCGCCCGCACCTACCGCGATATCGGCGATGTCCGCAAGGCCGAGGATCGCTATCGGGCGC
>JBJHDE010000775.1:0-2028 GCA_050486385.1 Planctomycetales bacterium
CCTTGCGGGCGGCGAGGGTGGTGGACGACGACGACGTGAGGTCGCGGAACCCGGGCTGATGCGGGTCGTACCGGGCGGCCCCTACAGCGACGAGCGGAAGGTCGATCCCGCCGTCGAGCAAAATCTCAAACGCCGCTACGAAACCGACCAACCCCTGCTGGTGCAGTATCAGCGGCACCTGTGGCGGACCATGCAGGGCGACCTGGGCGCCAGCTTCCGCCTGGCCGACTTCTCAGTCAATGAAGTCATCGCCCAGGGTTTCCCGATCTCGCTGTCGCTGGGCTTCATGGCCTTGCTGTTTGCCGTGGTTGTCGGCGTGACGGCGGGCCTGTTCGCGGCACTATGGCGAGGCAGCGGCCTGGATGTGCTGTTGATGTTGGCGGCCACCATCGGGATTGCCGTCCCCAACTTTGTGTTCGCCAGTGTGTTGATTCTGCTGTTTGTGTTTTACATTCCGCTGTTTCCGGCGGCAGGTTGGGGCTCGTTGGACCAATTGATCCTGCCGTCGATTTGCCTGGGCCTGCCCTACGCCGCCTACATCGCGCGACTCACCCGGACCGGCATGTTGGATGTACTGGGCCAAGACTACATTCGCACCGCCCGGGCCAAGGGCCTGTCGTCGTGGCGGATCGTGACCGTGCATGCCATGAAAGGCGCCGTGTTGCCGGTGGTCTCGTTCTTGGGGCCAGCCACCGCCGGCGTGTTGACGGGCTCCTTGGTGCTGGAACAGATCTTTGGCATTCCCGGGCTGGGTTCACACTTTGTTGAAGCGGCTTTGCAACGGGATTACACCCTGGCCATGGGCCTGGTGCTGGTGTACACGGTGATGCTCTACACAATGAATCTGATTGTCGACTTGTCCTACGCCTGGCTCGATCCCCGCGTGTCCATCCAATGAACAGCGTCGTCGAGCGGGTCATGCTGTGTTTGGGCCAGACGTCGGAAGGAAGGGAACGCAATTGATGTTCAAGGACCCCTGGGAAACCAAGCTGCCGCCGCTGGAAGAGTACGAGCGGACCAGCCGCGAGGCCCAACGGGTGCAGGGCGTGTCGCTGTGGCAGGACGCCTGGAAGCGGCTGCGTCGCAACTTTGCGGCCATGGTCGCCTTGTGGGCGCTGGTCGTGTTGTCGATTTTGACGGTGCTCACGCCGCTGTTGCCATTGCAATCGCCACGGCAGCAGGAACTCGCCCGGCAGTATCTGGGTCCCAACCTGATGATGCCGGTCGCCGAATCGCCCACACCGGCGGAGGATCCAACGGCCAGCCCCGCCCCGCTTCCCACCGACGACGATTCCGCCAGCGACCCCGAAGAACTCGCCCGGCTGGCTCCGCCAGGGTTGGGACTGGTCGAGGCCCTGGCCGGCGAGTCCGGGCGTTATCATCGGCGGGTCGACGAGTTGTTCGGCCAGTTGTATCCCTGGGATGCCCTGCTGGTTCGTCTGCGGGTGGCGATGTTTGGCGACTGGTCGATGCCCTCGATCTTGGGCACCGATGCCCTGGGCCGCGATCTGCTGAGTCGCCTGCTATGGGGGGCGCGGGTCTCGTTGGCCGTGGGCCTGGTGGCCACGATGGTCAGCCTGGTGATCGGGGTCAGCTTTGGCGCCATCAGCGGCTTTCTGGGCGGATGGGTCGACGACGTGATGATGCGCTTCGTCGACGTGCTGTACTCGATTCCGTTCATCTTTGTGGTGATCTTCGCGATCACGATTCTGGGCGAAGAGGCCGTCAAGGAGTGGCTGCTGAAGCGCGGCATCGATCGCATCATGATCTTCTTCCTGCTGATCGGGGCCATCTACTGGCTGACCATGGCCCGGGTGGTCCGCGGGCAGATCATCTCCCTGAAACAGCAGCAGTTTGTCGAAGCCGCCCGCACCATCGGTGCCGGGCAGATGCGGATTATCTTCCGGCACTTGGTGCCCAACGTGCTGAGCGTGGTCATCGTGTACCTGACGCTCACGATTCCGGCGGTGATGCTGGTTGAGGCATGCTTGAGCTTGTTGGGCCTGGGGGTCGAGCCTCCCGACGGGT
>JBJHDE010000776.1:0-2019 GCA_050486385.1 Planctomycetales bacterium
CACTATGTTTGTGAGGGGATCGAGTCAAGCCTTTTTGGGAGGAATTCTTGCCCCCCCTATCAAACCCGCCTGGGGGCCTGTCCAAGCACTCCGCGTTGCACGAAAGCCCGCACTGCCGGTTTCCCGCGTCGGGGTCCAGGCGGTAGGTTGGGGGCTTGGCTGGCGGTTTGCTTTTCCCCGATGCTTCGCCCGTGGCCCCGCAATGACCGAATCCTCCCTGTCGCCGGCTTCCGTGGCTGGTCGATTGGCCCGCCTTCCCTGGGGCGAGCTGGCTCCCCTGGCGGCCTTGGTGGCCATGATCGGGCTGTTTTGCCTGACCGCCCGCAACTTCGCGACGGCGGCAACGGTGGTGCAGGTGCTGGACCAGGCGGCGGTGTTGGCCATTGTCGCCACGGGGCTGACCTTCGTGCTGCTGTGTGCCGAGATTGACCTGGCCGTCGGCTACCTGGCGCTGTGGACCGCCTGCTTGTGTGGATGGCTGTTCTCGCAGCCGACCTTGGGCTCCGCCGAAGGCGGCACGCTCGCCGTGGTCGTGTGTCTGCTGGTGCCGCTGCTTGTGACCCTGTTGCTGGGAGTGACCTCGGGCGTGCTCACCGCCTGGAGCCGCCTGCCGAGTTTCATTATCACCCTGGCCATGATGTACATTGCCTACGGGGCGGCCCAGTGGCTGACCCAGGGACAACGATTCCGCGTGCCCGAGCTACTGGCCTGGATTGGCAACGGCCGGCTGGTGGCGATTGACCTGTGGAACGAGGCCCCCCGGGCCTATCTGCCCGTCTCGGCGGCCGTGGCCACCGGGGTGATGCTGGCCGCGTTCGTGGTGCTGAACTACACCCGCTTCGGCCGTTACGTCTACATGACGGGTGGCAATCGCGAGGCCGCACGGCTGTCGGGCGTGGCGACCTCGGCTGTTGTGACGGCGGCGTTGGGCATTTCCGCCGTGTGTGCCGGTCTGGGCGGGCTGATCAATGCCGGGCGGCTGCAAGGTGTGACGGTCGATCAGAATGCCGACCTGCTGCTCAACGCCGTGGCCTGCGTGGTGCTGGGCGGAACCAGCTTGTTTGGTGGTCGTGGCGGCATCGGCCGAACGCTGGTCGGCGTGCTCACCTTCACCGTGCTGACCGTGGGACTCAACAAGGTCGACGCCATCGACGACCACGCCCGCACCCTGCTGTTGGGGCTCGTACTGATGGCCGCGCTGCTGGTCAACGGCCTGCTCAGTCGCCGCCGCGGCAACCTGTGACACTCGCCAGAATCGGCCAATTTGCGATTGCTTCACTGCGCAGGGTCTCGAACAACGGCAAAAGTTGGCAACATGGCAAAGGTGTTCACACTCCGGTGGACGAACTGGTAGCAACGCGCGATCCGATTCAAACGCTCTTTAACGACCGTCAAGAAAAGAAAACTCCGAGGCGATCGACTTGCCGATCCCCTCGGAGTTTTCGATTGGGCGGGCGATTCCCTCTGCCGCCGTTGTCCTGCGGCCGGGACTCAGGACGGATCCACGACGCGACCGACAAACAGGATGCTGCCGGTTTGATCGTCGCGAATGAGAAAGACAAACGGGCGATCGGCGTGGAAGGTGGCCGGCGGTGGCAGCGCGGTGGCGCTGGCGATAAGCGCCGTCGAGGCGGCCGCCTCGGTGCCGGCCTCGTTGACCTCGACAAAGGCCTTATGCAAGGCCGCCGACAGGAACAGCTCCTCGTGAGTCGCCATCCCACTGAAATCCGCCTTGCCGGGCGTAAACGCCAACTCCATGCCCATGGACTTCAAAACCTCGTTCAACGATGTCTCAATCGTCATCTTGAAACGGGGCAGCCGCAGGTCGACCTGATGCCCCCCGAGCTTGCGATTGGCCTGGGCCAGCAGTTCCCCACTGAGCCGCTTCTCCAGCGCCGCCAGCCCATCGTGCCGCTTGGGCAACAGCACCAGCATTGATTGTTGAAAGCCCTCGTAAGGCAGCTTGACCACCGTAAAGTCGCCCATGTCCGCAAAGCTGGTCATCAGCGTTTGCCGCAG
>JBJHDE010000777.1:0-1983 GCA_050486385.1 Planctomycetales bacterium
GGCGGCCCGCTGGCACTCGCCCAGCATGGTGCCGGCGGCGACGATCATGCCATCGGTGCCCCAGTCGATGACCTCGCACTTGCCCAGTTCGATGGGCACCGCGGGGCGTTCGATCCGTTCGACGGAGGTCTTGGGATAGCGGATCGAACAGGGCGAGCCGCTCTTGAGGGCAAACTCCAGCATGGCGGGCAGGTCGGCTTCGTCGCCCGGGGCCATGACCACCATGTTGGGAAACAGCCGCATGTAGCCGAAATCGAACACGCCGTGATGCGTGGGGCCATCGGGGCCGGTCAGCCCGGCGCGATCCAGCATGAAGGTCACCGGCAGGTTCTGCAGGGCCACTTCTTGAAAAATCTGGTCGAAGCTGCGTTGCAGGAAGGTGCTGTAGATATCCACGATGGGCCGCATGCCGGTTTTGGCCAGTCCGGCGGCAAAGGCCACGGCGTGGCTCTCGCAGATGCCCACATCGAAGAACCGTTCGGGAAAGGCCGCGCGAATCCGCTCCAGGTTGTTGCCCTGGCACATGGCGGCGGTGATCACGCAGACCTTGGGGTCACGCTGCATCAAGTCGCCAATGGCCTCGGCGGCGGTCTTGGTGTAGGCCCGCGACGAACTCTTTTTCATCGAGACGACGCAGTCCTGCTGCCGCTCGAAGGGGGCCGGGGTGTGGAAGGTGACTGGGTCCTCGGCCGCCGGTTGAAAGCCGTGTCCCTTTTGGGTAATGACGTGCAGCAGCACCGGCTGATGGAACTCCTTGACCATCCGCAGGTACTCTTGAAGCTGGCCCAGGTCGTGGCCATCAATTGGCCCGATGTAGCGGAAGCCCAGGTCCTCGAACAGCATGCCGCCCGAGATGCCGGCCTTGACCGAGTCCTTGAGCTGGACCAGGAACTTCTCGGCCGTTGAGCCCATGGGCACGCGGTCCAGCAGCTTGTGGACTTCGTTCTTCAGTCCGCCGTACCAGGGATTGACCCGCAGGCGATCCAGATACTTGGCCATCCCGCCGACCCGCGGGCAGATGCTCATCTCGTTGTCGTTGAGGATCACCAGAAACGGCCGCTTGTAGTCGCCGGCGTTGTTGAGCGCTTCGGTGACAATGCCCGAGGGAAAGGCCCCGTCGCCAATGACCGCCACGGCATGCCGGTCGTTCTCGCCCTGCAGGTCGTCACCCACGCGGAGCCCGAACATCGTCGACACGCTGGATCCAGCGTGCCCGGTCATGAACAGGTCGTAGTCGCTTTCGGCCGGATTGGGATAGCCCATCAGCCCGCCGCGGTGCCGAATCGAACCGATCTGGGCGTACCGGCCGGTGATCAGCTTGTGGGGATAAATCTGATGGCCGGTGTCCCAGATCAGCCGATCGCGTCGGAAATCGAACACCGTGTGCAAGGCCAGCGTCAGCTCGACCACGCCCAGGTTGCTGGCAAAGTGTGCCGGTCGGGTGCGGACAATCTCGCACAGGACCTCGCGCATCTCGTTGGCCAGTTGCTCGAGCTGTTCGAGCGACAACGCCCGCAGGTCCACCGGCGACTGAATGCGGCTCAACAGTGTGTCCATCTTAGCGGTCCCTCTCCAGGACATAGTGGGCAAGTGCTTCCAAGCGTCCAGCAGTGTCCCCCATTGGCCCAAGCGCCGCAATGGCGGCTGCCACCTCCTCGCGGGCTCGACGCCGACTGGCCTCTAAACCCAGCAGACCGGGAAACGTCAACTTGCCGGCGGCGGCATCCTTGCCGGGGGTCTTCCCCAACGTGGCGGCGTCGCCGGTTACATCCAGGCAATCATCCACAATCTGAAAGGCCAGGCCCAGATGCTTTCCAAACAATTGTAGCGCAGTGGTGCGTTCGGCGTCAGCGCCTGCGACCTGTCCGCCGAGAGTCAGGCTGGCGGTCAGCAGAGCCCCGGTCTTGCGTTGATGCAGCCACTCCAGGCTTTGCAGGTCGCCGTGGGCCAATCCGCCCAGCACGTCGTCGGCCCTGCTGTCTC
>JBJHDE010000778.1:0-1965 GCA_050486385.1 Planctomycetales bacterium
ATGCTCGGGGGCCGGGTGGCCGAGGAGATCACGATCGGCGACTACACGACCGGGGCGGCCAACGACATCGCCAAGGCCACGAACGTCGCGCGCGACATGGTGACGGGTCTCCGGGGCCTTGAACAGCGGGCTGCTGCCCATCGGCTCGACGCCGTCGGGGAAGAAGTGTCGCGACGTCAGTGCGCGCTCCGGGAGGTGACTCCCGAACGCGACGATGCCGACGCCGACGGACTCGGTCATCGCGTCCTCGATCCTGCCACGCGGGCACGCCCCAGCGCGTCCCCACCGGCCGGGTCGAGTACGAATACTAGCAAATAAGCCTCGTCCGGGCGATCATTACCCTTCCGCTTCTCCTTCGCCCGCAGGTACATGTTCGCGGCCGGGTCGAACTCGACGGCCTTCGCCAGATCGGGGTGATCGAGAAAATGCTTGAGCACCAGGGCGGCTTCCGACGGAGCCTGGAGCCCCTTGACATCCAGCACCAGCCCGACCGGCTGATACGACACATTCGGCGTCACGCGGCAGACGTTGTAGCGCCGTCGTGGTGTGGGCGAGGCTGGACCGCTCATTGATGATTCTCCCTGGAAGGATTCGTCGCATGCAGGCTACCACCTGAGCCAAGCGCAGCAAACAGGGAGGTGCTACATCGCCCTTGTGGGTGGTTTTGTCGGTTTGTTTGATGGGTTTTCGCGCCCGGGTGCCGCGAAAAATGACACAACCGTGACGAAAGTGGGACCACTCGGTGACGCAAGAAATCGCTGCTTCCCCGATACTTCTTGCGAGGCTCGCCCCAAGGCAGCCGAGTCACTCATTCTTCCCACGACTTTGGAAGTTGCCGTGAGTCCCAACTCATCCGATATCGATCGCCACTGTGCCTCGGTTACCGAGGAGCCCACCATTGCCGAGCCGCGGGCCCCCGAGGTTCAGACGCGTGCCAGTGTGTGGACCGGTTGGACCTGCATCGACTGGGCCAATGTGATTTGGATCAGCATCATGCACATCGGGGCAGTGGCCGCCCTGTTCTACTTTTCGTGGGTTGGCCTGGCCGCCTTCTTTGTGTTGCATTGGGTCACCGGCGGGCTGGGGATTTGCCTGTCGTTCCACCGGATGCTGACCCATGGCAGCTTCAAGACGGTGGCCCCCATCCGCTACACGATTGCCTCAATGGGCTCGCTGGCGGGCGAGGGGCCGGTGCTGTTCTGGGTGGCCACGCATCGCAAGCACCACGCCCTGAGCGATCAGGAAGGCGATCCTCACTCGCCCCGCGACGGGGCCTGGTGGAGCCACATGCTGTGGTTGCTCCGCGGTCAGTCGTCGGCCGAACGGAAGCAGCTCCTCGCCCATTGGGTGCCCGATTTGCTGAAGGATCCCGGTTTGCGGTTCATCGACGCGATGTTCCTGCCGATGCACATTGTCTTCGGTGCCGCCCTGTTTGCCACCGGGTACTGGATCTGGGGCCTGGACACCGGCATCTCGCTGTTGCTGTGGGGCATGTTCGCCCGGCTGGTGTTCGTGCTGCATAGCACCTGGTTTGTCAACAGTGCCACGCATATCTGGGGCTACCGCAACTACCAGACCCGCGACGACAGCCGCAACCTGTGGTGGGTGGCCCTGCTGAGCTACGGCGAGGGCTGGCACAACAACCATCACGCCCATCCGCGATTGGCCGCTCACGGTCATAAGTGGTGGGAATTGGACGCGACCTGGTGGGTGATTCGGGGTCTCGAACGGGTGGGCCTGGCCTGGGATGTCGCCCGCATGAAGCCAAATCAGCAGCCCTCTGGCTGAGCCAAGGGCCTGTCCCTCGTAGGATTCTTTCGCCCGCCGACCGGCCTGGGGTTACCTTCCCCGAGCCAGTCGGCGGGTTCTTTTTCGGCCGGGGGGCTGAAAAAGCTGGGCGACCGGAGGGCGAATGGGCTAGAGTCAATGACTTCTACGCCAAGCCGCACCGAGGCGGATGAACCC
>JBJHDE010000779.1:0-1950 GCA_050486385.1 Planctomycetales bacterium
ACCGTCCAGGCCTCGGCGGGGCCGGCCAGGATCACGTCGTTGGCCTCGCGGTCGACAAACACGAACTGAATCCGCTGCAAACCGGCCAGAAAGCGGGCCGGTTCGGGCACGTCGGCCTGATTGCCCTCGGCGGCCTCCAGGGCCTGGATCAGGCCACGCAGCGAGACCTTGCGAAGCTCGCTGGCCGCGGCCATGCCCTCGGGCGCGGGAGCCAGGGCCGCTCGCAACTGCTGCTGCAAACGCCGCGACTCGTCGACGGTGGCATTGGCCAACACCCCATCGGCGTTGATCGACACACCACCGACGGCACTCTGCCGGCCGAAGCCGCCCTGGGCGTCGGCCTGCTGGGTTTGAGCCATCCAGCCGGCCAAGAACAAGCCGCAGAGAACACCGATTCGAAACACCATGGGCATGATCTTGCTCCTGAAAACTCGGCTGGGACGCCGTGGCCCTTGCCTCGGTCCCATAAAGTGGAAAGCCCTAACCGCCGTTGCGATGACCGCCTTGCAGGCGCAATCCGCAGACCATCCTGCTGGAATGTGCCCGTTGGTGGTGTCCTGGTCTCTGGCTGGGGTGCCGCTGACCAATTGGGTTGCGGCGGCCGCTTCGCGTTCGACCTTCGCCCAGATTGTTGGTCCCACAACGCCCAGCCAACGACGGACCTCAGCCAACGCAGCCGGTCCTCTTGTACGTTCTCGACTACTCTAGCTTACTTGAGAGACGAGGCTCAAGAAACCAAGATGCGCCGTCGAGTGTTCAAGCATTGTCATCGGGACGAACCGTAAGCCCAGTGGGTCGGGTCGCCCATCCTTTAGTACGCTTTAGCGGGTTTCCGTTAGGCGCGAAAACCCAAATCCCCTCACTGGAACTATCCGCTGCCATGGCGATTCCGCCCGTCAGCATCCTGGCCGCCAGCGGCCGTGGGGTCGCCCAATTGGCTCGGCAGGCCGGCCTGCCAGTGCGGGTGATCGATTTGTTTGGCGATCTCGACACCAGGCGGCTGGCCACCACAATCCGGGTGGATGGCTCGCCCGAGGGCTGGATTCGGGCGTTGGAACAAAGCCCGTTGGACGCCCCCTGGGTCTACGGTGGCGGTTGGGAGGCCCGCCCCCAGTTAGTCGGCCAAATGGCGTTGGTCCGTCCTCTGTTGAGCAATCCCGCCGAGGTTCTGGCCGCCAGCCGCGATCCCGCACGGCGGTCACGAGCGCTCGCCCGCCGCGGTCTACCAAGTGTCGAGGTCCGCATCGACGGCGGGAATTTGCCCCGCGATGGCTCGTGGCTTCGCAAGACCCGTTATTCCTGCGGTGGGCTGGGGGTCTCGACCTGGGACCACGCCAACACCGCCACGGCCGACGACCGTCAGGTGTTCTTTGAACGCCGACTCGAGGGCCGCACCTGCTCGGCGGTTTATGCGGCCTTTCCCGATATGTGCCGGCTGCTGGGCGTCACCGAGCAACTGGTCGGCACGCCCTGGTTGGCGGCCGGCCGATTCCAGTATTCGGGCTCGCTGGGGCCCTGGCCGTTGTCACCGGACGAGTACGACCAGTGGTTGGCCATCGGGACCGCCCTGGCCGAGGAATTCGGGCTACGCGGGGTCTTCGGCCTGGATGCCGTGATGACCCCTGAACCCGTGGTCGTGGATGTGAACGCCCGCTTCCCGGCGTCCGCCGAACTGCTGGACGATGCCCAACGCTGGCCCATCTTTTGGGAACACCTCGCCGCTTTCGGCTACGGGCGACGAAGTTCCGACCAGGATCTGCCACCCTCGATCCGGGCTCCCCGGCCGCGGGCCAAGGGCATTTTGTATGCCTCGGCGGCTGTGCGCGTCACGCCCGAGATGTCGCGAAGGTGGCTGGTCGAACCGCCGGGCGAAGGCGTCGTGTTGGCCGATGTTCCCGCGCCTGGCACCCACATTCGACCCGGCGAGCCCGTGCTCACGCTGTTGGTGGA
>JBJHDE010000780.1:0-1938 GCA_050486385.1 Planctomycetales bacterium
TGGAAAAGTTCGTGAACAGTTGCAGGAATCAATTCCAAAATTCCGCTTGAGGATCCATGGACCGATCCTGGGAGAACCCAGTCTGCCAATTCGGTCGGTGATTTTATCTGGCTGGGAGATTTCGTCCAACCCGAGATCCAAGGAATTGCATCCCTCAAATGAATGGTTTCTGCAATTCCGTATTGTCCGCCAGTCAACTCATTCGAGCTATGGTCCCACTCCAGGATGCTCAAACCCAACGGCTCCCCTACCAACCCGCGGCTTGATGGCCGCAATGGTGGAGGAGATGGTGGATCTCGAGACGCTGGATGCGTTGACAGAGCAAGGTGAGTGGCGCGGGGCCGCTGGCGGCCTGCTGACACAAATCCACAAACCGGTAAGGGTCCCAGCTTGCTTGAACCGCCAAGAAGCGGGCGGCTGAGGGCGGCTCGTCGCCAGCCAACTCGCGGGCGGCGGGGCCGAGAAGGGCAAACACGGGATGCTCGCCGGTCTGACGCCACCAGTATTTGCTGTTGCTGTAGTCGGGCTCGCGGCGGTGCATGATCGCATGCCAGTACGAGCCCTCGGCGGTGTGCAGACCCTGACTGATCTCGTGCGATTCGTGCAGATAATCGAACCACAGCCAGAGTCCCGCCAAACAGGCCGCTGAGGCATTCGCATCAACGACCGGCACCGCAAGCACTTCTCGCGGCGTGAGTTGCGCCAACTGGCTCCGCACGGCCGAAACCGGCTGCCCCGGGCCAAGCTCCGGCAAACGGTCGCCCGCCAACAGCCCCCACACCTTGGGGTGGAATAAATCGGGGGGCAGGCCATCAGCCAACGACTGCGGAATGCTCGTCATGCTGGGTACCACGGGTCAGGGGAGAATGCCGAGGTCTGGGCCAAACCCCCAGGCCGATTCTGAGCCGTGGGTCACGCCCGCTCGTCAGGGCCGGGGATTGCCCCGGTTTGGTTCGTGGTCCGGTATGTTGCACACCCCGCCAGTTGGCTCACCAAACCACGGCCAACGCGGCCCAACTCAGGCGACATCCGGGGCGATCAGGCCGACGAGCGGCCGAAGCAGACCAGGCATTGGTCGTCGTTCTGGGGTTGACGGCCGATGTGGACGCGGACGTCTTCGATGATGTCTTGGGCCAGCTCGATGATGCCGTCGGTCGAGCTGATGACTCGGTCGCGGAGCCGATCGACGCCGTAGAGTTCTTTCTGTTCGTTCATGGCCTCGCTGAAGCCATCGGTGAACACGGTCAGGGATTCCCCGGGCCCCAAGGTGAACGAGTGCTCGGGGTATTCGGTGCCGGCCATCACGCCGATGGGGAGGGTGGTTTCGGCGTCCAGCTCCACCACGCTGCCATCGACGCGTTTCCAAATCGGGGCCATGTGCCCGGCGTTGACCAGTTTGATCTCGTGGGTGGCCGGATTGATGGTGAACAGCACCATGGTGACGAAACGGTCATCCCAGCGGGGGTCCGAGAACGAATCGTTGAGCCGTTCCATCGCCCGACCCGCCGAGCCCTCGGCCAGCAGGCAGTAGCGGACCTCGCTAGAGAGCTTGGCCATCAGCAAGGCCGCGCCCACGCCTTTGCCCGAGACATCGCCCAGCACAACGGCCCAGTGTCCCCCTGGCAAGGGGATATAGTCGAAGTAGTCGCCGCCGACCTGTTTGGCGGGTTGGTAGTAGTGTTCGAACTGGTAGCCCGGCAACGAGGGCTTCTCTAGCGGAAGAAAGCCTTGCTGGACTTGGCGACCGAACTCCAACTCCTGCTCGACCTGCTGACGGCGGATGAGCGTCTCGTGGAGCTGGGCGTTTTCGACGGCAAAGGCCGCCTGGTGGGCCACGCCCGCCAGGACGTTGAGGTCATCCTGTTCGAAGCGTTGAAGCTGGTCCTGGCTGTCGAGTTGGATGAGTCCCAGGGGGCGGCCATCGCTGGAGAACATCGG
>JBJHDE010000781.1:0-1926 GCA_050486385.1 Planctomycetales bacterium
CTTCCAAATAGGCCGCCGAGCACTCGAGGACCTCCAGGTGCAAGGTGTCGGTGATCCACAACACCCGGGCGTCGGGCGGTTCGATCAGACCGATGGTCGTCAGGGCAACCTCAAGCATGGCCTGGTCCGTGGGATAGCTCAGCGGGATCATCCCGGCGGTCAGGTGATTGGCCGTCACGCAGTTGACGCGGGTCTTTTCCATATCCACGGCCTGCACCGCCCGAGTGTGGGCCAGTTCGGCCAGGCCCAGGCCGCAGGCGTTGCCGGCGGTGGTTTCGGTGAGACCGCGGACCAGGATGCGTTTGATCTTGGGCGTCTCGTCGGGGCGGGGTTCGTGATCGTTGAACTTGCGGCCAATCACGTTGGTATCCATGCCGGTGCCGCTGATCTCTTTGCCAATCCGGTCGACCAGCAGGATGTCGGCGGCGTCAAACGGCAGCCGAGGCAGCCACTGCTTGGCCATCCGCAACAGCTCGGGCTCGCGGCGTTCCAGCTCCTCGGGACGAACGGCGGCAATGTGGGCGGTCTCTTCGAAGGCGTTTTCCACCAGGCCCAGCCCGCCCACCACCCGGCAACGGGCGATGACCTCGCGGGCGACGCTCCGCACGATCTGTCCGAAGCTGTAGTTGAGAATCGCCCGATGGTAGATCTCGGCCCCGGCGTGCTTGCCCAGGCCGATGAGCATCATCTTCATCAGGCCGCTTTCAATCTCGCCGACGAACATGGTATGTGGCTTGACCCGCCCCATGACCAGCACGCCGTCGGCCTCGTAGGCGTTGCGGTCAAAGTGGACGGGGAAGCCCTCGGCGGTCTGGCAGACGACGACGGTCTCCATCGACGAGAGAATCGGGCAGCCCATGGCCTGCTCGGTGACGCCGTACTTGGCGATCAATTGGCGTTGGCCCTCGGCGGTGGCTCCCCCGTGGCTACCCATCGCCGGCACAATCAACGGTTGGGCTCCCAGGCCCTTGAGGTAATCGACCGCCGCCCGAGCGATGATGGCGATGTTGGCCACCCCCCGGCTGCCGACGGTCACGGCGATCCGCTGGCCGGGCTGGACCCGCTGGTCCAAGCCACTGGCGGCCAGTTCGCGAGCCACCGTACCGGCCAGATCCGCGACCCTGGGGCGTTCGAAATGTTGGCGGACCCGAAACATCAGCGGCAGCGTCATCGCGGCGACTCCCCAGGGCGAGTGGCGGTCCCGACGAGTTCCTGCACGGCGGGTTCTTTCCGAATACACGACAAACGCCCGAGATTGGCAAGCACCGGCAGCCGTCAGGCCCTGAGGAAGGCCCGAGAAAGCGGCGATCAAGATGGAGCCACCAGCCCAGCGAAGGGTGATTGGGGCCCCCCCTGGCGGAAGCCGGTTGTTGATCGCTACCTTGGGGAGGTGTCCCGGCGGGGCGTTCCCCCGCGTACCCTCTTACTCCTTGTGTCAGGACGTTCTCCCAAGCTCATGGAGATCACTTTCTTAGGCGGAGCCGACGAGATCGGGGCCTCGTGTGCCGTGGTCGACTTCGACGCCTCGACCCGGATTCTGGTCGATTGTGGGCAACGACTCGGCGCGACGCCGGGTTTGCAGTTGCCAGACTTTTCGTACCTGGAAAGCGGCCCGCCGGTGAAGGCCGTCCTGCTGACCCACGCGCATATCGATCATATCGGGGGTCTGCCGGCCTTAGAGCCGTTTCTGGAAAGCAAGTGCCCCATCTTCGCCACGACGCCCACGTTGTCGCTGACGCGGGTGATGCTGCAAGACAGTGTCCGCACGATGACGCTGCATCGTTCGGGGCCGGGGCAATTGCCGTTGTATCCGCCGGCGGCCGTGGCCGGGGTGTTGGGTCGCATGCGGAGCGTGCGTTGGGGGCGACTTCAGAAGGTGTGCCCCGAGGTCAAGGCCCAGTGGTTTCCCGCCGGCCACATTCTGGG
>JBJHDE010000782.1:0-1921 GCA_050486385.1 Planctomycetales bacterium
TACCGTTTGCTGGGCGGTTTGATCATCACCGAAGGTTTTGAAGGCCGCATCTATCGCCGCCGCCGCCGCCCCACCGCCGTGCCGCGGACCTCGTGGTGGCGACCGCGTTTCCGCTACGACGACGAAGTCGCCTGACCCGCCTGCCACCCGCGACGCCGGGGATGGCAAACACGCTGAAAACACATCGGCCGCTGGAACCCGTCTGGGAGCCAGCGGCCGTTCGTCGTGGAATGGGTTCACTCGGCGTGGTCACTCGAAAATGCCCAGGGTGTTACCCTGGGCTATCCTAGAACGGCCCCTTCAGGGCCGAGATCCGGATTTCGACCCCATCGGGGTCGTTCACAAAGCCCAGGCCAGGGGCCTGGGTGTGGGGAATGGGCCTGCCGAATACACCCGAAAATGCCCAGGGTGTTACCCTGGGCTATCCTAGAACGGCCCCTCCAGGGCCGAGATCCGGATTTCGACCCCATCGGGGTCGTTCACAAAGCCCAGGCCGGGGGCCTGGGTGTGGAAGCTCAGTGCGATTGGGCTTCGCCCAGCTCGCAGGCGGTTGGCAGCGACTGGCCTTGGGCCTCGATGGCGACAATCACCAGCCCGTGCCGATCAGCGTACCGTACGAAGTCGGCCTGCTCCAGCAAAATGGTCCGCCCGGCCTCGATGGCCAGCACCTTGCCGCCGGCCTGGACCATGGTCTCCAGCGTGCCGATGCCAATGGTCGGCACGTCGAAACGCATATCCTGGTTGGGCTTGGCCACCTTGACCACGGTGAAACCGCCCTGACGACACAGGCCGCCGGCCCGGGCGATGGCCGCGTCGGTGCCTTCAATCGCCTCCAGGGCCAGCACGGCGCCTTCGCGGATGGCGACACTTTGGCCCACGTCCAGGCGGCCCAGTTCCTTGGCCAGTTGCCAGCCCCGTTGAATATCGCGCCATTGGGCCTGGGTCGGTCGGCGGCGGGTCAGTGCTCCGCCCTGAACCAGCAACTCGGGGGCAAAATCCGTGGCCGGCACCATGCGAACTCCTTGCTGATCGAACAGGTCACAGATGGCCGAAAGAATCGTGTCGTCCTTGAGATCGCCGTGGCGGATCAGCCGCAGCATCATGCGGACCGTGGTCCAATCGGGCAGATACTTCAGCCAGCGGTAGCGATCAAACAGTTTGACCTTAAAAATCTTGCCGGCCATCGTCGCCTCGCGGGCCCCTTGGGCGCGGAAGTAACGAATGGCCATGCCAATCTGTCCCAGGGCCGCCCAGCGGAAGCCGTCGCACACTTCTTCCAACTCGGGGTCGGCATGGTCCAAGGCCCCCACACACACGACCCGCTGCCCTTGGGCCTTGAGCGCCTTGGCCACTTCGACCGGAAACCGGCCCCAGCCGGCCACCAGGCCCACGCACCCGGAGTCGATCCGCCAGTTGCGGTCCTGATGTTGAAACCACCGACCAGGCATCAGGTGTTCTCGTCTCGGGGAAAGGGGATTCGTTGGGGCTTGGCAAGCGGCTCACGCAGAGCCCAGCGGGCGATCAGGCGCTTTTGCGCTCGCTGAGCGACTCGCCCGAGATCCGCTCCAGCAGCTTGACCACGTCGCGGAGTTGTCGGCGCATGTCGGGCAGCTTGGCCAGGGCCGCGTAGCTTTGAAAGCTCTCGCGCTCGGGCATGGCGGGCACACCGACCCAGCGGCTGCCGTCGGGGACGTCGCGGATGATGCCACTCATGGCCCCAAGCTGACTGCCCGTGCCCACGTGCACGTGATCGCGGACGCCACACTGGCCGCCCATGACCACGTAGTCTCCGGTGCTGCTGCTGCCGGCGATCCCGGTCTGCGAACACAGCAGATTGTGCCGACCGATCTGGCAGTTGTGTCCAATCTGCACCAGGTTGTCGATCTTGGTGCCCTCGCCCTCCGTGGTGGCCCCAAACGAG
>JBJHDE010000783.1:0-1917 GCA_050486385.1 Planctomycetales bacterium
CTCCAAGGCCTCGACATCGGGGAAGGGGCCATGCTGGCGGCGATACGTCAGGATCCGCTCGGCCAGCACCGGCCCGATGCCCGGCAGCAGGGCCAGCTCCACAACGCCCGCAGTGTTCACATCCACCACGAAGGCCGGCTCGGAGGAGTCGGGCAGAGCGCTGGAGCCTGGGGCGACTGGCGGCTCGGCAGAGGCTGTGGCGTTGGGGGCGGGTGGCGATTGAGGATCTTCGCCGTGGGCGACT
This sequence comes from Planctomycetales bacterium, assembly GCA_050486385.1. Lineage (GTDB taxonomy): Bacteria > Planctomycetota > Planctomycetia > Pirellulales > Pb10988 > JBJHDE01. Next base: position 245 of record JBJHDE010000783.1, read on the forward strand.
TCAGCCAGGGGCAACTCGCCCGGGGCGATGTGGCCGGCCGTGCGGCTGGCGGGGCGATGATCGAACTCGATCCAGCCGCCCCGGGCGTGCCAGTGCGTGGTGGTATAAGCCGCTAGCATGACAAGACCGAAGCCACAGCAAACCGCCAGCACCACCTGCTCGCGCCAGGCAAGCGGGCCCATCTCGGGCGGTTGGCTGGGTGGGGCGGACATGCGGGCCGGGCTCCTGAGATCAGGCCCGCAACGCCGAGACCTCGCAACACCGAGACCTCACAACCTCCGGACGACTCAGTAGTCAGGATCGTCGGGGTTCTCGTTGGGCGGCGGCGGGGACGTGAAAGCATCGTAAAAGCCGGCTCCCTCGGCATCGCCACTGACAATCGTGTCGCGGCTCTCTTCCACCTTTTTTCGAATGTAACGATCGGTGTCGGTCTGGACCTGCACACCAATCTCCCAGCGAAGCTGGCGGAACGATTCGCTCAACATCCGCGCCGCTTCGTCGCAACCGGTCAACACAAGGGCCAAAAGGGCTACACACACCAGTCGCATGAATGGTCTCTCCTGGGCGGGTCGGCTGCCAAGATCGGCCCGCATGGTCCGTGAGGCTGGGCTGAGGACGAGCCAGCGCGGTTTGAGGGCTCCACGCCCTGGACAAACGCCTCGACCTGCAAAAACGTGATGCCGCGAGCAAACGGCTCGTCTCGGGTGGCCCGCCGGGCGGGCTCCCCCTAGTTCACTCTATCGCCAATGGCGGGTCGGGGTCAAGAAAAGCTGCGAATGCGGGCCTTTCTGATCCCTGTGCAATACTGCAAACGAAGTTCGTGGCACTGGTGGCTTGTCCACCAGTGTGTCGCTCAGTCAGGCGGTTCCACCTAAGTTGCTGCTGTTCGCTGGGTTACGAGGACTTCAGTCGAACAGAAGCGGGCGTTATCAAACACTGGTGGACAAGCCACCAGTGCCACAAGGGCCCAAGGCTCGTGCCGGTGCCAGCATGCGGGCCGCCCGACGCCGGGCCACTCACTTGGTGAAGCGGCTCTTGGGGTCGAGGGCATCGCGGAGCCCATCGCCCAGCAGGTTGAAGCCCAGCACCGTCAGCGAGATGGCCACCCCGGGCGGAATGGCTTGCCAGGCACCGCGATCGAAATTCATTTGGGCCTGCCGCAACATGTTGCCCCACTCGGGGACGTCGATCTCGCCCGAAACGCCAAGAAAGGCCAAGGCGGCGACCTCCAGGATGGCGGCCCCCAAGGCCAAGGTGGCCAGCACCACGGTGGGGGCCACAATCGCCGGCAGAATCACCCGCAGCATGATATAGCCGTGCGAGGCTCCCAGGGCCCGGGCGGCCACAACGTAGTCGGCCTCGCGGAGGGCCAGGACGTTGGCTCGCGTTTGTCGGGCAAACAGCGGCACATTGATGATCGCCACGGCCACCAGCACCGCCGGCCAGCCGCTGCTGAGCGCCAGCCACACCAGCAGCGCGATCAGGATGGCCGGAAACGACAGCAACATGTCCACCGCCCGCATGACCAGGCCCTCGGTCCAGCCACCGCGATAGCCGGCCACCAGGCCCGCGGTCAGTCCCACCGACAAGGCCATCACAATGCTGGCGATTCCGGCCAGCAAGCTGGTGCGGGCGCCGAACAGCACGCGGCTCAGCAGGTCGCGGCCCAGGCT
>JBJHDE010000784.1:0-1904 GCA_050486385.1 Planctomycetales bacterium
AGCCTGCCCGCGCGGGCTCGCAGTTGGCCCGCACACCCAGCGAACCGGTCGACACCGCCAGCGAAGAACCGCGGCCCGCCGAGCCCGAGACCGTGGCGATCAACGAACCGAAAACCGTGACCTGGCAGGTGGCCGAGGATCCGCCCGAGGGCGAGATCAAGCCGATTGCCTCGGCCCAGGCCAGTATGATCAAGCCCGCCTTCAAGGTGCGGAGCGCCGCGGCCGACCCCTTGGGCCAGTACTTGGGCCTGGGTGGCAGCGAGGGCGAAGTCGTCGTCTGGGACACGGCCACCGCCGAGCCGGTGCTCACCGGCAAGCTGGGCACCGAGCCCATTCTGGCCCTGGCGGTCTTGGGGGCCGATCGGGTGTTGGCCTGGGGCGAGCGAAGTGGACTGGTTCCTTTGCAGGGCGAAGACGGTCAGGCGGGCTCGGCCTGGGAGGCCCCGGTCCTGGCTCCCGGCGCTCAACCCCAGACTGGCCTGTCGGTCTCGCCGGGCGGTCGCTTTGTCGCGCTGGTCCGCGATGGGCTTCGCATTTATCAAGCGGCCACCGGCAGCCTGGTGGGCGTTGTGCCATGTCCGCCGGATGAGGCGATCCTGGGCCACACGTTTGCCCCGGATGGCAAGACCTTGCTGCTGGTTCTGCAACGCATCTATGGCCCCTTGACGCACCGCGTGGTCCGGGTCGAGGCCAGCAATGGCGAGGGCAACTGGGAGCGGACGCTCAACTCGCCGGGCGATCTCCGCCATAAAGAGTTGGTCGGTCCCACGGTGTTTCAATTCGCCCAAGGCGGGGCATTTCAATTGCTGCTGGTGGGCAATCGCTACGTCGTGAATGCCGACAATGGTGATCTGCTGCTGTACTTGGTGCGGGCCCCGACGTTGGCCTTTCCCTTGGCCGTTGGCGTATTGTGGGACCTCTCGGGGGCATCGCCCAAGGTGGGCGCTCTTCAGTGGGAGAAACTCGTTGACATCATGGCGACGCGAGGAACCAGCCGGGGTGGCGTGCAGCGGATGGGCCGTGGGGCCAAGGTCACGATCGAGGTGGAAGTCACCGAGGCGCGGGTCAATCAGGCGGCCACGCTCCGCTCGGCGCTAGAAGAGGCCGCCCGCGAGATGCTCACCGGGCAAGGCGTCAGCGTCGAGAGTGGGGCCGAGACCGTTTATCACGTCAGCTACCGCGAGACCGCCGGCCGGGCGGTTCGCGAACTGCCCACGATTGACTCCGACGGCACGATTTACATCCGCCCGCTCGACGAGGCCGTGCCTGCTCCCGCGGGGCAGATGACCGTCTCGTTGCGTGCCGCGGGTGACCGAAACGAGCGGCCGTTTTCCAACACGTTTGGTGTGGCCAGCGAATTGTTCATTGCCCCGGCCAACACGATCACCTCCAGCGAGTCCGAGGCCATGGCCGCCGCCGGTCGCGAGGGTGCCATCTCGGCCATGACCGGGGTGCTGATACCCGTCTGGTACAACAAAGGCTTCTCGGGCGAGGCCAAGGTCTTACCGATTCGCCAACCCCGCCTGGATTGATGAGCCGTGGGGGCGTTCCGTGTGGGTTCAGAACAGTGAACATCATCACGCGGCCCAGGGACGTGACAAGTTACAGGTGTGCCACTGCTTGCTGGCAAGCAGTGTTGAAAACGATTCACGTTGCCTGGACTGGTTGCGCTTCGACTCGACTGCTCAACCTCGATCTGCACATCGCACAGCTTGCCAGCAAGCCAGGCACACCTTTTGATGGAGCAAGGGCACCCGTGCGAACATCACCACGCGGCCTAGGGACGTGACAAGTCACCCCGGCCGCGTGGTGTGGTCGCGGCAAGCTCACGGCTTGCTGACATCAAACGCAAACAGCAGGTCCTGGTCGCGGAGAAACAGCCGCCCCTGGGCGATGACCGGGTG
>JBJHDE010000785.1:0-1896 GCA_050486385.1 Planctomycetales bacterium
CTGATGGCCGGCTGTGGCACACCCCGAGGGGCCGTCGTGGGCGCGACCGACCGCAATGGCTTTTCGGCGGTCGAGCGGGTGCTGTCGCCCGAGAACTTTGTTTCGACGGTGTACGCCAAGCTGGGCATCGACCCGGGCAAGATTCTGTTCTCGCCCGAGGGTCGACCGATCCACATTGTCAGCGACCCCACGCCGATTCGCGAACTCATGGGCTCTCGGGCCTGAACCTGGCATGATTGCACGCTTGCTGAGCCCGTTGGCTGACTCCTTCGCCCGCCCGATGGCATGGACCACCTTGCTAGTCGGGTTGGCGACGTGGGCTTCCGCGGTGGTCGCCCAGGCCGACACCATCGGCGTGGCCGGGGTGTTTCCGCCGGGCGTGCAACGGGGGCAGTCGGTCGAGGTGCAACTCCGAGGCGGTGGCGATCGCTGGCCGCTGGAGGTCTGGGTCGATCGGCCGGGACTGGAGTTTGCCGCGGGCGAAGAGAAAGGCCACTTCACCGTGACCGCCTCGGACCAGGCCCAGCCCGGTGTGTACACCCTGCGGTTTTACGATGAAAACGGCGTCTCGCCACCACGGCCGTTTTGCGTGGGGCTGCTGCCCGAGACCGTCGAGCAAGAGCCCAACGATACGGCCAGCACCCCGCATGCTGTCACCTTGCCGGTGGTGGTCAACGGCGTGTTGGGCACCGCGGGCGATGTCGATACGTTTGCCGTCTCGCTGAGCCAAGGCGACGTGCTGGTCGCGGCCATCGCGGCCCACGGCACGTTGGGTTCGCCCATGGATGGCGTGTTGCAGATTGTCTCGCCCGACGGATTCGTGCTGCATCACGTGGACGACGGCCCCGGGCTGGATCCGCTGGTCGCCTGGGAAGCCCCCGAGGACGGCGAGTTTCGCGTGCGGGTGTTTGCCTTTCCCTCCGCACCCAATAGCCGCATCGCCTACGCCGGCGGCGAGGATTTCGTCTACCGGCTGAGTCTGACGACCGGCCCCTGGGTCCATCACGCCCAACCGCTGGCCGTGCGGCAAGGCCACGACGCCGAGGTTCGAGCCTTCGGCTGGAACCTGCCTGACGATCCCTTCACGCTGGCGCTGCCGGCCGAGGCCGAGTCGGACGCGCGATGGCGGGCCCTGGACGCGCTGCCTGGCGGTGTGCGACTCCGCGGGCTGCCCTTCGCCGTGGACGTATACGACTCGGCCGCCGAGGCCCCGCTTGAGGTCGAGCCGCCCACGGCCATCTCGGGCACGATCACCCAGGCCGGCGAGGTGCATCGCTATCGGATTGCCGTGGCCAAGGACACGAAGTACAGCTTCACGGCCGAGGCCCCCAGCCTGGGTCTGCCGCTACGGCCGGTGCTGGAGATGTTCGATTCTGACGGGCGTCCGCTGGGTTCGAACGATGGGCTTGGCCGCAACGAAACGGTCAGCCGCGTGACGGTCACCCCCAAGAGCGACAGCTCGATGGAACTGCGTGTTCGCGATCGGTTTGGCCACGGCGGGTGGCAGTACGGTTACCTGCTGACCCTGGAGCCGCTGGCAGCCGACTTCGCGTTGGCGATCGACAAGGACCACCACGCGGTGGCCGCCGGCCAGTCGCTGGAGATCCCGCTGACGATCACCCGGACCGAGGGCCTGTCGGCGGAGATTCAGTTCTCGGTCGAGGGTCTGCCCGAGGGCGTGTCCGTCGAAGTCGAGCCTTCTCAGGGTGAAGGCCCCACGGCCAAGCAGCTCACCCTCACGCTCAAGGCCGAACCCGGCACCCGCTTTTCTGGTCCGATCCGCGTGGCGGGCAGCTCGGGCGGCGACAAGTCGCTGACCCGTGTCGTCGGCTTCGAGCAGCCGCACCCAGAACGCCTGGAATCGCTGTGGCTCACGGTCGCCAGCGACCCGTGAGC
>JBJHDE010000786.1:0-1892 GCA_050486385.1 Planctomycetales bacterium
CTCGTCGGCCAAGGGCTCGGCGGCCAGGAAGTCGCCGCTGTCTTGCGGCGTTGCGGCGGGCGGGGCGGGGGTGGCGGCTTCGTGCTCGGCCTTGCTCTCGTCGATCATGGCTTGAATCCTTTTCGGGTCGACTCGTTGCATCATGTGTTCAAACTTGGCCACCGGGGTCCCGACGAGCGGTTGCTGAGCCTGGTCCCAATGGGAAATCGGTTCGCCCAACAGCCGCTCGGTCTGGGCGGCCAGCTTGGGCAGCACCGGAGCCAGGTAGATGGCGATCTGGCGGAACAGGTTCAGGGCGATGGTACACACCTGAATCAGCCGCTCGGCCTGGTCGGGCTGCTTGGCCAGTTTCCAGGGTTCCTGGTGTTCCACAAAGCGGTTGGCGGCGTCGGCCAGCAGCATAATGCGTCGCATGGCCTTGCCGTACTCGCAGGCCTCGTAGGCCTGGGCAATCTCGTCGCTGGCGGCGGCGGCTTGGGCAAACAGGCCGTCATCGTCGGGATACGCCTCGGCCAACCCGGTCGCCGAGGCAAACTTGGCCGTGCGGCTGGCCAGGTTGACCACTTTGCCGACCAGGTCGCCGTCGACGCGCTCGACAAATTCGTTGACGTTCAAGTCCAGATCTTCGACCCGACCGCTGAGTTTGTGGGCGTAATAATACCGCAGATACTGTGGGTCGAGGTGTTGCAGATACACCCGCCCGCGAATGAACGTGCCGTCGCGCTTGCTCATCTTGCGGCCGTTCACGGTCAGGAAGCCGTGAATTTGCACCCGCGTGGGCAGATTGAGCCCGGCGGTTTTTAACATCGCCGGCCAAAAGAGCGCGTGAAAGTATTGAATATCCTTGCCGATAAAGTGGTGGATCTCGGTCGTGGGATCTTCCCACCAGCGGGCCAGGTCCTGACCGTGCTGCTTGCACCATTGCCAGGTGCTGGCCATGTAGCCGATGGGGGCATCGAACCACACGTACCAATAATGCTCGTTGTTGGTATTGGGAATGGTAAAGCCAAAATACGGGCTGGGTCGCGATACGTCCCAGGGTCGCAGGGGCTCGCCCAAGAACGATTCCCGCAGGTGATTGGCGGTCTCGGGTTGCAGGGCTCCGGAGCGCTGAGTCCATTCGATGAGAAACGGCCGATGCTTTTCGATCTCGACAAACAGGTGTGAGGCGCTCCGCACCACCGGCCGCGCCCCGCTGAGCGTGCTGACCGGGTTGATCAACTCGGTGGCATCGTAGGTCGCCGCACAGACCTCGCAATTGTCGCCGTACTGGTCCTCGGCGCCGCACTTGGGACAGGTGCCCTTGACCCAGCGATCGGCCAGAAACACCCCGGCTTCGGGATCGAACAGTTGTTCAATCGACCGCTCGCTCACGATGTCGGCATCCAACAGCGATTGCCAAATCCGCTGGCACAGTTGCCGATTCTCGTCGGAATGCGTGCTGCCGTAGTGATCAAACTCAATCAGAAAATCGGCGAAGTCGCGGGTATGCGCCTCGTGCATGGTGGCAATCAGTTCATCTTCGCTCCGCCCCTCGGTGCGAGCGCGATTCATAATCGCCGTGCCGTGGGTGTCGTCGGCACACAGATAAATGCACTCGTGCCCACGGAGCTTCTGAAAACGGACCCAGATGTCGGTCTGGATGTACTCCACCAAATGCCCAATGTGGATGTGTCCATTGGCATAGGGCAGGGCACTGGTGACAAGTATCCGTCGGCTCATACTGTGCTGCTCAACTAGGCGACGTTCGCTCGATGGTTCCCGACCGTCAACATCTCACGGGGACTCAAACCAATGGCGGCCACCGACGACAAATCACATCCCACGAAAATGAGAATCACTACGGATCCGTGCGGAACACTTCAAGCGATATTCGTGGCACTGGTGGCTTG
>JBJHDE010000787.1:0-1874 GCA_050486385.1 Planctomycetales bacterium
GCCGGTATCTTCGTTCCAACGCAGCAGTTGGCAGTCGACACGCAGGTCCTGGGCGGGCAGATCGGCCGCCACGTGCGGGCCGGTGGCCTCCATCTCGCGAAACGTCATGCGGCCGGTCTCGCCCTCGGGGGCTTCGCGGGCTTCGGGCCCTCGGCCGGCTTCGTGGAATCGCAGGTTCAGCACATCGCACGACAGTTGATCCATGCGGCCCCCAGGCAGCGGTCGCTGGACCAGCACCTGCCGTTCGAAACGGGCCTTGGCCTTCTCGACGTCAAAGCGGAACGGGCCCTCGGATTGCACGTTCAGCGGGTCGGGGGTCTCATCGGCCGCTTTGGCCTTTTTGCCGGCGTCCGGTGACTCGCCAAACAGGCTGTTGTTCATATCCAAGAACATCCGCACCTGCCGCGAGAGTTCCAACGTCTCGACGCCCTGGAAGCTGGGCTGATTGTCATTAGGCCCGCTGGAGGGAATCAGCTCGATGACCATCCCCTCGCCAATGCCGCGGCTGGTGCCCAGCGTGAAGCGAACTTCGGCGTCGGTGCGGAGCGTGTTGTCGGTCAGCGAGACATCGCTGGTCACCAGCGTCAAGTCGTCGTCGGGGCTGGTCCGCTTCATGCCGCTGCGAACAATCACCCGGCCGTTGAGCTTGCCACCGCTGAGCCGACCAATCGTGCCGGTGCGGAGGTCCATCGGGCGGTCGAACCGCAGAATCGCCCCTTGCGGGGCTTGCAGCACAATGGGCTGTTGTTTGCCGTCCTCGGGTTCGTCGCGACCGTCGGGCAGAAACACCATCGAGCAAGGCCAAATCCGCACGGTGCCGTCGGTGCGGTTCTCGTAGTGTTGCAGCACCAGGATGCCTTGGCCGGTTTCCAGGATCTTGCTGGCGTCGTTGACCTCCCAGGCATCCTCTTCAAACCAGCGTCGCAACCGCCGCCGCAGTTTGCGGACCGGGTCGTGTTCGTCGCCCAACCCCGACAGCCGCGGGTCGTCGGCGCTGGCCCGCCCGGGAAGCTGCTGACGTGGTTCGATGGTACGGACCACGGTCACCGCATACAGGCCATAAGCGGCCCACATGCTGAGTGCGGCGATCAGTGTAAAAAGGACACGCATCATGGCTGTGCCATACCGTCAACCAAGTCTGATGATTTTTGCGACTCTGCACCCGCAATGGGGCGAATTGTGAAGCTGGTTCGCGGGTCTGGGGCCGAGCGGCGACCGGGTGGGATCGCCAGGAACGCCTGGTACGATTATCCCGATTGCAAGGCCCCAGCCTGGGCCACCAGATCCTGCCAGCGGTTTTGGGCCGACAACAACAAACGCACAACCTCGCGAACCGCCATCCGCCCGCCGGGGGCTTGTGTCACGTAATCGGCTACCGCCCGCAGTTCCTCCACGGCATCGGCCACGGCCACCCCGAACCCGGCACGTCGGACAACCGGAAGATCGGGCAGGTCGTCGCCGACAAAGGCCAAGGCCTCGCGGGGCAGGGCCATGTCTTGAAGTATCCGCTCGACGACGGGCCACTTGTCGCCAACTTTCTGATACACCCGGCTGATGCCCAACTCGGCGGCCCGGCGGGTGGTGGCTTCGCTGGCGCGGCCCGAGACCAGGCCGACTTCATGACCGGCCGACCGCCAGAGTTTGAGGGCCGAGCCGTCCCGGACGTGGAATCGCTTGATCTCGCCGCCGTGGGCATCCAGCAGGATCGAGCCATCGGTCAGCACGCCATCGACATCCAGCAGCAGCAATCGCACCCCGGCGGCGCGTTGGCGGGCCTCGGGCGAGAGCGAGTCGGCGGGGTTTGACGGTGCCAATGTCATGGGACTCGGGATTGGAATCCAGTCGACGGCCTCATCCGTCAACCATATCGGTAA
>JBJHDE010000788.1:0-1854 GCA_050486385.1 Planctomycetales bacterium
CAGCATCTCAGCGGCCGGCGGCTTCGGTCTCGGGGGTTTCTTCGAACCGCAGGGCTGCGGAATTGATGCAGTAGCGTTGGCCGGTGGGCTCGGGACCGTCGGGGAACACATGGCCCAGGTGGGCGTCGCAGCGGCTGCACAGGACCTCGGTCCGTCGCATGAACAACGTGTTGTCGGCCTTGGTGGCCACCGCCTCGTCGTCGATCGGTTCAAAGTAGCTGGGCCAACCGGTGCCCGAATCAAACTTGGTTTGGCTACTGAACAGCGGCTGCCCACAGCACACACAGTGGTACACCCCTGGGGACTTGTTGTCCCAGTAGGCCCCGGTAAACGCCCGCTCGGTGCCTTTTTTGCGGGTGACGCGGAATTGTTCGGGCGTGAGTCGATCGCGCCAGAACTCGTGGTCCTTGAGTTGCTCGGGGTCGATGTCGGCCATCTCGTCCACCATCCTTTCTTGATCGCTCTCGCTGCTGGTCTGCACCGATCCGGTCGATGTCGCCGTCTGCGGGGGTAGGGGTTGCTGGCTGCAACCGCCGCAGGCCAGCGTCAGGGCAAGCGTCCCCAGCACACTTCCCAGGCCTCGGATCGCACTCATCGCATGTCTCGGGCTCGTGGTCTTGGCTTTGCGGCGGGTGCCACACCATCGATGTATTCTACCAAATGCCCGCAACCCGCCCAATCCAGGCAGTCGGCCCGCGACGGGCAAAAGGTGCTCGCGGTGGTTCCTGCCCGCAAATGCCAACACCGCGCCGGCGGATGGTCCGCGGCGCGGTGCGTCAGTCAGCCAGCGGGCTGGCCGGTGCGGCTCAGAGGGCGCCTTCGAGCTTGCCGATCACGTCGTTGATCTTCTTGAGCTTGGCGGTCTCTTTCTTCATGTTCTTCTCGTCGTCGGCAATCGACTTGGTCCACTGACCGTAGGCCGGGTGATCCTTCTTGACGGACTTGAGCGACTTCTGGTGCTGCTTGATGCTCTCGCCCAGGCCCTTGATCGTGGCCTCGACTTCCTTCTTTTCGCCGCGAGCCTTGGCGATTTTGACCTGCACGGCCTTGATGGTCTCGTTGATCTTCTTGAGTTTCGCCTCGAACTTGGCCGACCGCTTGGTGTCGTCCTTGATCGCCGACTTCCACTGGCCAATGCCGGGGTGGTTGGGGTCGGTCTTGGCGGTCTTCTTGATCTGATCCTCGAGCATGACGATCGAGTCGGAGATGCGTCCGATCTCGGCGACGACTTCTTTCTGGGCGGCAATCAGGCTGGCGAGCGAATCGGCCATGGGTGGGGTTTCCTGGGTTGGAAAGTGACTGGACTCGAAAGGCAGGGCGTAAGCCGATGGGAAGGTGCCAAGCGGTGTGGCGACGTGTTTAGAAACGCCCCAGCCCCCCGCGAGGATCAAGCCGATTGGACTGTTTTTCCAATTTTTTGATGGGGCGGCACTCGCCCACACTCCGGCTACTCGCCGCGAAGCTCGCAGCGGGCGCGTTGGCCGAAGCACTCGTCCACGTCGATCGCCAGCACTTCGGGACGCTGGCCGGTCCGCTGCTGCAAGCGATCCAGCAACTGCCGCCCCAGGTACTCGGCCAGCAGTTCGGTGGTGGTGTTGGCCAGCGGCAACAGGCGGCAATCGCCCCGCGGGAAGACCCAGCGACGATCCTCGAAGCGGACTTCGACCTCGCGTTCGCCGGCCTCGACCCGGATGGCCGGGTGCGTGGTGGGCAGCAGCATAGAGTGGTCGAGTTCCGCCACGAGATCCTGTAGAATGGATCGCAGCGCGACGAAATCGACGACATACTGGTTTTCGTCCAGGGGCCCCTCCACAGTGGCCCACACCCGATAGTTGTGGCCGTGCAGGCGTTCGC
>JBJHDE010000789.1:0-1853 GCA_050486385.1 Planctomycetales bacterium
TCCCGCCAAAGTTGCTGATGTTCGCTGGGTTACGAAGACCTCAGTCGAAGACTAGCAGGCGTTATCTAACACTGGTGGACAAGCCACCAGTGCCACAAGTTCCGTTCCTAGACGTTAGTAGGAATCTGTGATCCCCTGTAACAAAAGCGAAACGGCTGTAGGAAGCATCGTGCCTCCTGGTGCGGCACGACTGTTGTTCAATGTGTTGTGTAGGGATCATGAGGACGTTCCGTTCACGAATGTCACGTAAAAGTAATAGCCCGCCAGCCCGAAGCCGAGCACGCTGACCACCGCCCGCACCAGCCGTCGGTTGAGTTGCCGGCTGTAGGCGGCCAAGGTGTAGCCGCCCACGATGGCCCAAAATCCCATCAGCAGGGCCAGCGGCCAATGGATCGTCTCGAAGAAGATGAAATACACGATCGAGATGCCGTTGATCAGGCCGCCCAGCACGCTCTTGAGGGCGTTCATCTCGTGGATGTCGTTCAGTCCGCTGATGGCCAGGCCACTGAGCAGCAGAATGCCGATGCCGGCCCCAAAGTAGCCGCCGTACACCCCAATGGCAAACATCAGCACCATGACGCCGGCCAAGGTCCCGCGGGAGGGATTCGGTTGCGGTCGGCCGATGCCCGTCCAGCGGGCCATGAAGGGTTGACCGGCAAACAGCCCGGCGGCAATGAGAATCAGCCAGGGCACGGCCACGGCAAAGGTCTCGGCCGGCAAATAGGTCAGCAGCCACGAGCCCAGCACCCCGCCCACCAGGCCCGGCGGACTGAGGAGCAACAGCCACCGCCCCGTGGCGGCCAGCTCGCGACGAAATCCCAAGGCCGAGGACATCGACCCTGGAAACAGCGCAACCTTGCTGGTGATGTTGGCCAGCTTGGCCAATTCGGGTTGACCCGGCCCCGCCCCCAGGGCCAGCATCAAGGCGGGAAAGGTCAACAGCGTGCCGCCGCCCGCCAGGGCATTGACGGCACCGCCCAAAAACCCGGCGACACTCAGCAGCACGTAATCCAGCAACGTGAGTTCGGTCACCGGGCGGGACTTCCGGGCAGGCGGGGTCGGTGGCCCATCAACGCTTGGTCGGCTTACTCAGGATGGAATGGACCTCGACGGCGATCTCCATAATCGACCGCGCCACGGGCGTGCGATGCTGATCCAACACCACGGGCAACCCGTTGTTGATCGCCCGGTTGATGGTCTTGGGATCGTCGGGCACGGCCTTGAGGGCCCGCATACCGAGGGCCTCTTCGGCTTGCCCCAGACGCAGCTCGCGGGGTTGACCGTGCCGGTTGAACACCAGCCGCACCAGCGAACGATCCACGCCAAGCTGTTCGAGGTGATCCAGTGTTTGGCGGGCATTCCGTAGCGAAGTGAAGTCCAGCCGCAAGACCAGCAGAATCAGGTCGCACAGCCGGGCGGCCTCGACCTGCTCTTCGGCGAACGTGCGATCCAGGTCGAGCACGATGAAGGGATACAGTCCCTTGGACATGGTGATTGCCTGACGCACGCCCTGACCGGTGACGTAGCTGATATCGTCAAAGCTCGTGGGCGGGGCCATCAGGTACACGCCGCTGCTGTGCTTGACCAGAAGGCGTTCGAACATCCCGCGGTCCATGTGCTCGGCATTGCGGCACAGGTCGGCCAGCGTGTGCGTCGGCTTGACGTCCAGCAGGGCGTCCAGCACGCCGAAGCCCAACTTGAGATCGAACAGGTTGCAACTGCGATGCTCGCGGGCCAGCATGATCGCCAGATTCGAGGCGATCACGCTCGAACCGCTGCCACCGCTGGGGGCCAGCACCCCGACAACGCGGCCGGGTTCCCCGCGGCTGCCGCCCTCGCTCATGATCTTGACC
>JBJHDE010000790.1:0-1852 GCA_050486385.1 Planctomycetales bacterium
GCCGCATAGTGTGAACCCTCCGTACCCGCCCCTGGACTGCCACACACCGTCCGGATAGAACCACTGCTAACCCCGAGGCCTGGGATTCCAGGTCCCAATTCTTCTGACCCCCCGCAAACGGCGTGGAAGGCTCGCGCGAGGTTTCTCGCTGGCTGGGGCCGCTACCGTTGAGGCCTGCGCCGACACGATTTCGCGGGGATCGTCAGACAGAGGGGGGAAGCAATCCTTCTTGGCGGCACAGTGGCGGGCGACGATCATGCTACAGAACTGGCTTGGCGGCCGCTGGTTCGACATCGTTCACGGCCGAAACCTGATCTACAACACCTGCTGGGAAGACCCCCGACTCGATCGGGTTGCCTTGCAGCTTGGCCCCGAAGACACGGTGATGGTCATCACCTCGGCCGGCTGCAATGCCCTGGACTACGTGCTTCAGGAACCCGCGGGCGTCCACGCGGTGGACATGAACCACCGTCAAAACGCCTTGTTGGAACTCAAGATGGCCGGCATCCGCGGCCTGGAGTACGAAGACTTTTTCGAGATGTTCGGCCGGGGTCGCATGGCCGATCCCAAGGGCACCTACCGGCGGTTGCTGCGACCGCACCTCTCGGCCGATGCCCAGGACTATTGGGATCGCAAGTTCCATCGGTTTTTCCGCGGCCGTGGCTGGCGCGACAGCTTTTACTTTCATGGCACCAGCGGGGTGTTCGCCCGCCTGGTCAACACCTACATCGACCGCGTCGCACGCATCCGCCCGCACATCGACGAGTTGCTCAATAGCGACAGCGTCGAGCATCAGCGGGCGATTTACGAAGAGTTCCGCGAGGTGTTTTGGAGCCGCTTCGTCCGCTGGATCGTGGGCCGCGACACGACGCTATCGCTGTTGGGCGTGCCCCGGGCCCAGCGGCTGCAAGTCGAAAAGCACTACGCCGGCGGCATCGCGGGCTTTATGGAAGACTGCGTCGAGAACGTCTTCGCCCGGCTGCCGCTTTCCGACAACTATTTCTGGCGGGTGTACCTGACCGGTCAGTACACCGAGACCTGCTGTCCGGAGTATCTGCGACCCGAGAACTTTTACCGCCTGAAGAATGGGCTGGTCGATCGGGTGCGGGTGCATACGGCCAGCATTCTGGAGTTTCTGCGGGGCCACGATGCCCCGATCTCGCGGTTTGTGTTGTTGGATCACATGGACTGGCTGAGTACGGTTCACTTGCCGATTTTGCAGCAGGAGTGGCAGGCGATCATCGACCAGGCCGCACCGCGGACGCGGATCCTCTGGCGGAGCGGCGGCCTGCGGACCGACTTCGTGGATCGGTTGCCGATCATGAGGGATCGCCAACACTGCCAGGTCCACGATGTGCTGCGGTATCATAAGGAGCTGGCCGACGAGTTGCACAAGACCGATCGGGTGCATACCTACGGCAGCTTCTACATTGCCGACCTGTTGCCGGCCTGACCGGCGTTGGGCCGCGATGTGGCACGGCGGGTCCCGTTGACTCTTGTAAGTGACAAGGTACGGCACTGATGGCGCTGATGGGCGACCTCAAGGTTTTGTATCACATTATGCTTTCGCCGATCCGCGGCCAATCGCACCGCGACCGGCTCGAAAGCTTCTACCAGGGGCAGGCCGGCCAGTACGACAGCTTTCGCAAACGCTTGCTCCAAGGCCGCGAAGAGCTGTACGCCCAGCTTGAGGTGCCCTCCGGCGGAGTCTGGGTCGAACTGGGCGGCGGAACCGGCGCGAATCTCGAATACCTGGGCGATCGGATTCGGCGGCTGGGCAAGGTCTACATCGTGGACCTTTCGCCCTCGCTGTTGGAAGTCGCCCGGCAGCGGATCGAGGCCAATAAGTCTG
>JBJHDE010000791.1:0-1846 GCA_050486385.1 Planctomycetales bacterium
GTTCGATCCACCGGAGATCCCTCGACCCCGGCGACCCTACGAGAATCCCTTGCCAGAGGGCAGGGTTCCGCCGGTGCCTCGCCGTGCGGACGATCCACCGCCCGAGGCCGACTTATTGGATCCCCTGGCCGAACCCGAGGAGCTTGAGACTCCGGCGGGCGACCGGCCTCGCGAGACGTTCGATCCGACGCTGGTGTTGACGTTTCAGCTACAGGCCGATTTCGCGTGGTTTCAGCAGACCGAGGCCAACCGCGAGGCCGTGGGCGACATTGAAGACGGTGCGTTCTTTCGGCGCAGCCGCATCGGTGCCTTTGGCGACCTGTACGAAACCGTCGAGTACCGGCTGGAGTATGACTTCGCCGGCCAGGCCCGGCCACGCTTTCTGGACCAGTGGATTGCGTTTCAGGAACTCCCGCTCGAGACCAACCTTATCGTCGGGCACTTCTTCGAGCCCTTCAGTCTTGAGCGATACACACCCAACCGCTTTGCCACCTTCTTAGAGCGGAGCCTGGCCGACACCTTCGCCCCGGCGCGGAACATGGGCGCCATGCTGTTTGGCAACCGCATGGGCGAACGGGTCACTTGGGCGGCGGGCGTGTTTCGCTCGAACTCCAACGACTGGGGCGAAGACATCGCGCCTTTCTCCGCCTGGGCAGTCACACTGCATGGGACATGCCTGTTGTGGTATCGAGAACAGGAGGGGGAGCCGACCTCGCTGTTGCATGTCGGGGCCTCGTACAGCTCGCGCTGGATGGGTGAACGGCAGGTCCAGTTTGCGAGTCGTCCCGAGATTCGCATGTCGGAACAGGGGCGCGGCGGGGTGCCCAACTTTGTGAACACCGGCGTGTTTGATGCCAAACGCTACGATCTGCTCGGTTTCGAGGCCGCCTGGGTTTATGGCCCCTGGTCGCTCCAGGCCGAATACATGACCGTCCCCGTCGATCGCATCGACGGCCCCAACGTGCATTTCGACGCCATGTACGTGTATGGCAGCTATTTCCTCACCGGCGAGAACCGTTCTTACAGTCCCACCAGTATTCTCGGCCGGTTCCGCGAAGGCATCTTTCAGCGGATCACCCCCAACACCATTGCGTTCGCCGGGCGCGATAGTCTCTGGCGAGGCATCGGCGCCTGGGAGATCGCCGCACGGTGGTCCATGATCAATCTGTCCGATCACGATATCGAAGGTGGCCGCCTGCAAGATGTGACACTGGGGTTGAACTGGTACATCAACCGCTACACCCGCGTCACCTTCAACTGGGTGCGGCCGTTACTTCGCGATCCCAACCACGGTCGCAGCCACGGCGATTTCTTTGGGCTCCGCTTCGGCTACGAGTTCTAACGCCCGAGCTTCCGCGCGGACGGCCTGATCCCGATCCAGCCGGGATGATTCAGAAAAGCCAGCAGGCGTGTCAGGGCGATTCCGAGGAGTCGCCACGACACGCCTGCCGAGTGTTGCCACGCTTGCCACGCTCGCCTGGGGCCGATCAGTGGATCGGGCCTTGGGCTCCTCCGGCAAACAGCTCGTTTTCTTCCTCGGGCGTGATCAGGATCTCGGCCTTGTAACCGCCGCGCATCCAGTCGTAGATCCACACCCCGCCAAACAGAATGACCAGCACTCCTGGCAGCAGGGCGGTCCACAGAAACGCCCACGAGAAGCCGTAGGCCTTGGCCCGCTGGGCCACATCGGCGGCCTCGCTGGGGGCCTCGACGGTGGCCAGCTCGGGCGGCGCGGCGACAGCCTCGCCCTTGCCCTTGGCTTCGACCACGCGGTCAACCAGGGCGGTTTCGAGGCTCAGGAAGTTGCCCGTCGCCTCGTCTTGCTTGAGCAACACCTGGGCCATCT
>JBJHDE010000792.1:0-1824 GCA_050486385.1 Planctomycetales bacterium
CAGGCTGTGCGGCAGGTCGCGAATAAAGCCCACGGTGTCGCTCAGCAGCACGGGCCCCCAACCCGGAAGCTGCCACCGCCGGGTGCGGGTGTCGAGCGTGGCAAACAACTGATCGCGGGCCACCACGTCCGACTGGCACAGGGCATTGAGCAGCGTGCTTTTGCCAGCGTTGGTGTAGCCCACCAGCGAGACGGTCATCCGCTCGCGACGCCCGGCAAGCTGCAATTCCTTGCGGCGATGGACGATGTCGAGTTCGTCCTTGAGGTCGCGGATGCGTTTCTCGACCAAACGGCGGTCGACTTCCAACTGCTTCTCACCTGGCCCACGCATCCCGATGCCGGCTTTGAGCCGCGACAGGTGCGTCCACATCCGCTTGAGCCGCGGCAGGGCGTATTCCAACTGGGCCAACTCAACGGCCAGGCGGGCCTCGTGGGTCTGGGCCCGGGTGGCGAAGATATCGAGAATCAGCTCGGTGCGGTCCAGCACCTTGACCTGGAGAAACTGCTCGAGGTTGCGGGTCTGGGCGGGCGAGAGGTCGTTGTCGAAGATCACGACATCGGCTTCTTCCGCGTCGACCAGTTGTTTGACCTCTTCCAGCTTGCCCGACCCCAGGTAGCTATGCACATCGGGGATGTCCCGCTTCTGCACCAGCGAGCCACACACCCGAGCCCCGGCGCTTTCGGCCAGACCGGCCAATTCGTCCAGGGGGTCGTGGGACTGTTGCCGAGCCTGCTGATCGGGGAGCAACACACCGACGAGGACCGCGTCTTCCTGAGCGACACTCTGCGTACGATTTTGGACTGCCACGCCGACCGTTGACCTCGCCTTCCAGAGACAGCCGCCAACCCCGGGGTTGGGTTGAACTGGCATCGGAGCCTGCTCCACGAGCGAGCCCCCCACCCTGCGAGCCGCACCCGCGGCCCGACTTCCTCTATTCTATCCGAAGCGCCGCGGCGACCACCATGAGAATCCGATCCGGGGGGCGTTTCCACTGGGTGGGGAAAACTTGGTCACCGGCTCGCGACGACGACGAGTCTGGGCCCCTCTCGGAACCTCTGTCGGACATGAGCAAGAAATTGTGGGTTCGCCAGCGGCGCGCCATTTGTAAGGCATACTTGGAATGGAAAGGCACGGTTTGACGCCCGACGTCCACCCTGGGGGGAACCCTAGCCATGCCATGGGGTGGGCGATGGGATGTTGAGCACTCATCCACTGCGGATGCGCCCAATTGCGACCCTCGCCGGAGGACGTGCGATGCGTCACGTTTTGATTGTGATTCCGATTCTGACGGTGCTGCTGGCGATTTCGGCCGGCTGTGCCAACCGCTGCCAGCCGGCCTGCCCGCCGGCGGGCTGCTCGCCGGGTCTACTGCCCGGTCCGCGTGCGTCGGGCTTTTACCCCGGAGATGACGCCTTCAGCCACGCTGAGGCCTCGCCCCGGAACCAGGTGGAAGGCTCGGCCCGTCCGGTCAACTATCGTGAAGTGGGCTATCGCGTCCCGCTCCGCTGAGCGTGCGACAGGCTGATCCCAAACCACGCGACCAACGAGGACCGCTCGGCCACTGGGCCACGGTCCTCGTTGGTTTTTTGCTGCGCGACGACTCCCATCACCCCCGCATCGCCCGCAACTTGACCGACTCTCCCGAACACACCGGGTTGCCCAACCCTTACAATTGGGCCAGCGCCGCGGCCAGGCGATCGATTTCTTCAAAACTATTGTAAAGGTGACAACTCACACGCAGCAGTTGGGTGTCGCCCAAGCTCATTTTGGGCACCTCGATCTGAAATTCTTGAACAAGTCGCTGCTGCCACTGCTCGCCCCGAC
>JBJHDE010000793.1:0-1764 GCA_050486385.1 Planctomycetales bacterium
GATTGAAGCTGATCGCTTCCCATCGCTTCTCCACCCGGCCACCGGTGACCCGTTCGCCGGTGGCCGGATCGATGAACAACGGCGTTTGGCCCGGCAAGTCGAGTTCAACCCGCACCACCGGCAGCGTGCGGAAGAAGGGCGGATACTGGGGCGAGAAGGCCGTCACACGCTGACTGCTGACGATGTTGGCTGGCTCGGCCTCGGCGTAGCCGGCGGCCAACATCGCGGCGTAGTCCTCTTCGCCTTGCGGCACGGGCTGGCCGGTGGCCGCCGACAGGTAGACTGGGCCTCCGGTGGGTTCCGGCGCTTGAATCACCCAGCACACGCCCGCGGGGCCGCGGATCAGCCGCAGTTCAGCCAGCGACTCGCCGGTGTGTTCCTCCAAGGCTGGCAGCAGCGGCACGGCCAGCTCGTCGGCGGTCACCCGGGTGTCGGGCCCCGGCGAAGGTTGCCCAGCGGTGGGAAGTTTCACCAAGGCATGAAAGGCCCCGCTGGCGGCAAACATCAGCATCGCCAGCGAGACGGTCAGGCCCATCACGCGATGAGCGAAGCGGAGCCACGCCCGGCGGGGATCGCTCCACCGCGGCCGCTTGAGCTTGCGGAAGAACAGCCCATACACCAGCAACCCGCTCAGGGCCGCCAGCCCGATGGCCCCGGCCAGCAGCACCAGCAGGCCCAGCCGCAGCCACTCGGGTCCGGGCAAAAAACCCCAATTATGGAACACGTCAAAAAACCACAGCAGCCAGCTTCGCGTGTCGTCCACGGCGGCCCCCAATCGCCCGCCAGCCGGATCGACGTAGGCGGCCAGACGGTCCGGGCGATCCAGCGCGACATGGTAGGTCGGCAGGTGCCGGAACACGGGTTTGTACTCGGCATTGAAGGCCATCACCGGCCGAATCGCCGCGACGGGAGATTCGGCGTCGTCCAAAAACACCCGGGCCAGGTGCTCGGCGTAGGCATGTTCGCCAGTGGGGATGTGCTCGCCGGTGGCCGAGTCGTATTGCTCGGGCATCTGGCCTGGCACGGCGATGCGGTAGCGGGTTCGCCCGTCGAAATGCAGCACACCGACCGAAGCGACCTCGCCGAGCTGATGGCGGCGGATGACCTCGGCGGGCTCGATCCTGAGGTCGGTCAGCGGCACCGGATCGCGATCGACCTCCTGGGCCGCTGGTCGCGGACTCAGCCACGTCATCAGTGGGTGGCTGATGCCGCTGGCCGTCCACAGCAGAATGGGCACCAAGGCCACCAGGGCCACGGTTCGGTGCAAACGGTAGAGAAACGCAATCATCGTCACCCCCAAGACCGAATCTCACCATTCGCAAACTGGCCTCGTCTTGTCCAACTCCGGCCCCAAATCTCCAGGCCGCGGCCTTGGGTCATCAATCGCCCCCGACCGCGGCTCAACCCAAAACTGGCCCTAATGGAGCCAAGCAAGATAGCTCAGGGTAACACCCTGGGTTTTATGGTTTTGGATTGTGTGTTCTGTGTTGTGCGTTGTGAACCGTGAATCGTGAATTGTCGCCAGCGTTTCCCGATCGCCCCGTTCACACATTGAAGCGGAAGTGGCAGACGTCGCCGTCGTGCATCAGATACGAGCGGCCTTCGAGCCGCATCTTGCCGGCTTCCTTGGCGCCGGCCTCGCCGCCGCAAGCGATGTAGTCGTCGTAAGAGACAATCTCGGCGGCAATGAAGCCGCGTTCAAAATCGGTATGGATCGCACCGGCGGCCTGCGGGGCGGTGGCTCCCTGATGCACGGTCCAGGCG
>JBJHDE010000794.1:0-1758 GCA_050486385.1 Planctomycetales bacterium
GTGCGAAGGTCCTCGGCACCCGGCAAACGGGCGACATTGCCCACGTTCACCGCGCTGCCGCGGAGCAACCCGGTCTGGTCGACCGATTGCCCCCCCACCAGGGAGAGAATCTCGGCGGCCTCTTTGGCATCCCGCGCTTGTCCACGAACGATCAACTTGTCGGCGATCGGAATGAGTTGCACCTGGCTGTGCGGAAACATCTCGTTGATCCGTCGCTGCAGCTCGCCATACTCCAGGTCGGCGCGGTGCTGCTCCTGGGTGTCGGGAGCCACCTGGACCAGATAGCGAAGGATCGCGATCTGCCCATTGGGCATCTGGAACCACAGGGTCATGGTCGTCTCGCCCGAGCGGCGACCGATGACTTCGATCTCATTGACGTCGAACTCGTTGACCTCAATGATGCCGGGATCGGTAATGGCGATGCGGGTGATCGGCAGACGGGTCTGCAGGATCTTCGACCGCCGTGGATCGAGCTGGAAGACCATCTCGGCCTCCAACACATTCTGGATCAGGCTGTCCGCCTTCTCGCGGACACTGGCTGGCGGAGCCTGCCACTGCATGGGTGGGGCATCGTCCACACCCGCCGGAAGTGGTGGGCCCGCGGGTTGCGCGTGGGCCGTGGCGGCCAGGCCAAAGGCCGCCAGGCTCAGGCCCAGGGGCCTGATCCACCTAGCGAAATGCTGAAAAATCGAACGGTTCATAGTCACCACCACCATGTGAGACCGGGACTTTGGGTTGAGTGCAGCACACTCACGCGGGCAGGCAAGTAGAATTCCCGCCCAAATCTCCGTATCGGCCGCCCCCCACCGTCGAGATAAATCTGTTATGCCAAGTTGTTGGGTTCCGGTTGTATCGATTATGACGCCTTTGCCTTAAGTACAGATACTGTTGGATCGAAGTAACGAAAGGGACGAGTCGGCCACTCGGCTGCTAGCACCTATGACCTTGGTTCTGGTTCCCTTTCTTTCTGGCCCTTGTCCGGGTCGAAACCAGAAGACATAGGCCGCACACGTTCCATTCCCAACCGAGTGCCCTTCACTTAGACGGCCTTGCAAGGAGCCAATCTCATGAAGTTTTCTTCGTACATGGTCATGGGCCTCGCGTGCCTGATGACCATGGCCTCAGCATCGGCTGATGCTGGTCATCGTGCCAGCAGGCAATCCCAGGGTTGCGAGAGTGCTAGCGAGTGCTGCCCGCCCAAAACGGGTCGACACTTCTTTTCCAAGCACAAATGCAAGGAATGCCCCTGGACTTCTCCGGGCGATATGCACCAGCATTACCCCTACCAGGCGCATCCTTGGACCTACTACTACTTCCGCCCGTACAACTACACGCACATCGAACAGCACCAGCAATTGGCTGCTCAGTGGGGGATTGACCCCCAGATGCCCTACTCGAATTCGATTTTTGAGCGCGTCTATCGCAACTTCGAACTCGACCCGCCCTTCGTGCCCTACGGGCCACAACCGGAAAACTGATCCGGACAACGTGTGACAAGGCACAGCTTCCTCAAACCGCCGCATTCCCAGGCTTGGGAGTGCGGCGGTTTTCTGATTCCTGGGCAAAGCTTCAAAACGAGAGCCGTGGCACTGGTGGCTTGTCCACCAGTGTGTGGATCAGTCGGACAGTCCCGCCCAAGTTGCGCCTGTTCGTTCGATCGATCATGGAGGGATCAGCAGTCCAATCGCGGCGTTATCAAACACTGGTGGACAAGCCACCAGTGCCACACTACGCCGCCAACCGAATCACAAGGAGTTT
>JBJHDE010000795.1:0-1757 GCA_050486385.1 Planctomycetales bacterium
GCTCCACACCCGCTCGCCCCGCAAGGTGCGGTCGTTGTTCAAATCGAACCCAATGTCGATGCGGTTCTCTTCATTGCTGAAGCTGTCGGGTGGGGCATCGACTTGAAAGGCCACGGGGATGCTGGCCTGCGGGGCCTTGTAGACCTGTTCGTTGTCGGGGGCCGTCAGTTGAATCGTCCGGCGATCTTCAATCGCCTGGATCGGCCGCAGCGGTGTGGTGCAGCGGACCAGATAGCGGAAGGCTCGGGGATAGCCGTCGACGGTCAGGTCAATTGGTAGCAGCCGCTCGGGGTCGGTGGGGACCTCGGCAAACAGCATGCCCGTGGGGCTTTGTGGGGTGAGCTTGGCCGACAGCCGCTTGGTGGCACCGGGGTTGAGCGTGGTGCCGGGGTCCCATTCGATTTCGCTGCCTGCCGGGGGCAGGGCCACGGTCGAGCGATTGCGGAGATTGATGATCAGGCGGCCGCCGCCGGCGGTCTCGAAGTTGACGTCGGGCACCACATACCGCCGGGGGCGCTGGGTGGCGATGGGCAGCCGAAACACCATGACCTGGCCCGTGGTTTCATCGGTGACGCGGAGTGCCAGGCCGGTGGTGACTTCGGGGCCTTGCTTGGGAGCAGGTGGCGTGGCGGCATCGCCGTCGCCAGCACCATTGGCCGCCGGTGCGGCCGGGGCCGGGGCGGCGGGAAAGACCAGCACTTCGGGACCGCCGCCAGTCGGCAGTTTCACGCCGTCCATCGAGGCCAGCACCCGGGGCTTTTCCGTGTTGGGCCGGGGTTGGCCGTCGGCGCCCAGCGGCCAATCGCGAAACGGCTCGGCGCCCATTTCGGGCAGGGGCAGGCCGAGCAACTCGACCTTGAGTTGCAGATCCTCGGCCACGATATTCTCGAGCCGCAGTTGAAACTCGGTGCTGGTATTGGGAAAGGGCATCAGGCTGTAGCCCTCGACACTGGGCGAGAAGCTCTCCAGCGGGGCTTGAATCGAGAGCGCCACGGTGTTGGGCAGCGGCAACTGCACCATGGTCGAGTACTCGCTCCGCACCCGATCGCCAAACAAGCGGACGACCACCTGCGTGGGCGAGGCGCTGGCCAGTTTGGCACGCACCTTCAGCCGCAAGGTCTCGGCCGATCCGCTGGCGAAGGCCAAGCTGGCCGGATCGGCCGGGCCCGGTAAATCCCGCGTGCCACCGTAGTACACCGTGCGGTCGGGGGCCGTGACCTCCAGCAGGTTCGCGTCGTAATCCAGCACAATCCAGCCGCGACCGGTGATGTGGGTTTGCGGGCGGATCGTGTATTGCAGGTCGGCCACGCGACCCATTTCCAACTCGGCGCGGCGGGGACCGGTGATCTGCACCCGAGCCAGCCCCGCGCCGGTGAGTTGCGGCGAGGGCTGTCGGGGGACCCGGGCGGCCTGGGTGATCTGGCCCTCGGCGAGTTGCTGAAACAAATCGGTTTCGGCCTGGTTGGTGGCCGTGTCGGCGGCCTTGGCCATGCGACTGGCATGCCAGACCAACAGGTCGTACAGGTCGGCCTCGCGGAGCCGGGTCCAGGGCGAATCGGGACCCAAGCGACCGGCGTCCAAGGCATTCACCGCATACACGGCGCGGGCCAGATCGCGGAGCTTGTCGATGCGGCCGTCGCGGCTGGAGCGATCCGAGAGATCGGCATTCTGGGCCATGCCCGTGGCAATCTGTCGTGGCAGGCCGCGATAAAAGCGGGCCAGCTCGTTGCCCAGATTCCGCATGGCCAGCCACATTT
>JBJHDE010000796.1:0-1756 GCA_050486385.1 Planctomycetales bacterium
GGCCGAGATCGTTTCGGTCGACTTGCCGATCAGCCCCACCGGCGGCTTGCGGCCCGGCCAGGTGTGGCCGCCTTTTTCGATACGAACCAGCACCACTTCGGCCCCGTTGGTGCCACCACCATAGGTTGTCCGCGTGACGGGCATCGGGTCGTCCTCGGGCGTCAGGACTTCGGTGGTCGGATCGTCCTGGCAACCGTTGAGCTTGACCCAGGTCTGGACCGAGTCGTTGACGCTCTGAAAGCGAAAGCCACCGCCACGGCCCGAGGCACCTTCGTAGCGGACAAAGCGATCGTCGGTCCCATGAAAGTGCATTACGGGCACCGGTCGCGAGGGGCGGCAATCATCCAGGGTCAGGGTTCCAGCCACCGGCGCAATCGCGGCGATCCGCTCGGATAATTCGGCGGCCAGTCGATAGCACATCATCCCGCCATTGCTCATGCCACAGGCGTAGATGCGGCGGGTGTCGACGGCCAGCACGGTTTCCAGGTCGTCCAGCAGTTGGCCGATGAACGCCACATCGTCGGGGCGGCCTTCGGACCACGCCCGAGGCAGGCCACCGGAGTTCCAGGTCAGCACCGGCCCGCTTCCCGTGCCGCTGGGGTAAACCACGACAAAGCCCTCGCGATCGGCCGTCTCGTTGAGGCCACTGAACCACACCATCATCGGCCCATTCATCGCCGCCCCATGCAGGGCCAGCACCACCGGAGTGGGTTGAGTGGCATCGAAGTTTTTCGGAACGTGGACCAGGTACGACCGCTCGCGATCGTCAATCGTCAGGGTCCGCGTATGGTCGCCCGCGGTCAGCGGCTCCGGCCGATCGACCTCCCCGGCCATCACCCCCGCCGGAGCCAGGCACGGCATTGCCAGCCACAGCATTGCCAGCCACACCCCCCATCCGCTACGTGTGCTTTGGCCATTCATTCGCCATTCTCTCCTTAGGGGCCGTCGCTGGTGGTTTTTGGGGGGCTTTGGCCACCGTTCAAACCGTGCAATTCCACGAATTCTTGCGTGGTGCCCGTATGGTGTCTAGTCAGCTTGTGAGATTGACCGCTGCGTGCTGGAGTTCTGAACCGCGATGGGTGACTTGTCCACCTGTCTGCGACAACGCTTTGGCTACTCTCAGGCTGCGACATTGTTCGATGCTTTCGTGGCGACGTTCATCCCAATAGCGCCGCTTGACCGTTTGTTCGTTCAAGCATCGTGCTGCTGAATGACTTCGGACCACCAGAGGAAGTGCTCGTCACTTCGCCGCGGCTGAAAGTTGCCAAATCGTTCAATCGCCCTGAGGACCGTCGCCAGTTCGCTTCCCTGGAGGTTGATCGACTCGGCCCATTGCCGGATCACCCTGGTCGTGGCCAACACCTCGATGCCCAGTTCCGCCGCGATTCGCCGAGCCTTCTTGTCGTCGGTCAGCACCGACCAGCCCCGCTGTTTGGCGATGGCCAGCCCCATGGATTCGCCATCATCGCCGATCTCCGCGGCAATCTCAACAAACAGTGTGGTCTCGAGGTCACTCTCGCACCAGCAGCGGCTGGCAATGCCCGCTTCGAAGTAGGGAGCCAAGTCAATTGGCACTTTGAGAAGCTTGCCGGGGTCGGAGGGGTCTGGTTGGCGATACCAATGGGTTTCCTGCTCAACGGCGAGGGGAACATACCATTCGTAGCTCAGCGTGGTGAGAATGCCCTCGAATCGCCCGCTTGCGTACAGGTTCAGGATTCCGCAGGCGTCCAATATGACGGCTGGCATACGTGTACTC
>JBJHDE010000797.1:0-1749 GCA_050486385.1 Planctomycetales bacterium
CTGTTCGGTGCCGCCAAGGGCGCGGTGCTGTGCGTGCTGATCACCTTCTTTGCCGTCAGCCTCTCGGACACCGCCCGCGAGACGATTCTGGAGACGACCAGCGGTCAGCTTTCGACCTCGGCTCTGCAAACGGCCAAGAGTGTGTTGCCGCCCGAGTTCCTGCAGATGGTCCGCGAGCACACCGAGGGTCTGCGTCGCGAGACCGATCGCCTGGCCGAGGAACAACTCGTCGACGTGCCGCTGTTCGATCGTCGGACGAACCTGGCTGGCCACGAACCCGGGCCGACCCTGCCGGTGCTGTTCAACCTGCCCAGCGGGATGCAGGTCCAGTGGCAATCGACGCCACCGATGGGCCTGAGCCTGGAACCGATCACCATGCCGGCCCGGGTGGATGTGGCCAGTGGCCAGACCCATCAACTGCGGTTCCGCAACATTCCCGATCAGCCGGGGCTCGAGCTGTTGCCCATGCTCGAAGTGCCCACGCTGGATGCCAACTCGCAGCAGGCGCTCGGCGATCGGGCGATCACGCTTGAGCTGACCGCCGACGATGTCGAGCAAGTCCGCCGCGGACAAGCGGTGGCCAAGGTCGTGTATCTGACCTCGGCCAGCGCCCAGATGCCACGGGCCGAAGCCGGCATCGCCTCGCTGGTCAGCTACTTGCTGCCGCCGGGAACCGATCCGCTGATCGAAGCCCGCCGCCGCGGCATCGTGCTGGCCGTGCTGCGACTGGAACCGCACGCCGAATCGAGCGTGGCTCGCATTCCCGAACGCTGACGCGCGAGGCCGGGATGCTCGCCCGCGTTCCGCATCGCCACACGGCTTGGCAAGCGATAGGCAGGGGGCAGGGCGGTTGGCTCAGCCCTTGATGTTCAAATACCAGGGCGGCTGCCTCGCATTCGCGAAGCAGCCGCCCTGCAACGTCCGATAATGTTCCTTATGTTCGGTTTGGGGTCCGGTTTTTCCGGGACTTCGGAAAGCCCCAGAAAGCCCCCTGCCCGCCCCGGGCTCACTCGCTGGCCACGTCCTCGGCGGGCGTCAGTTCGTCGTAGACGCCCATCGCACGAAACTTCTGGTAGCGATCTTCGAGCAGTTGCTCGGTGGGTCGCGTGGCCAGCTCGCGGAGGTTCCGCACGAGAAACATTTTGAGCCGCATGGCCATCTGGTGATAGTCGCGATGCGCGCCGCCGAGCGGCTCTTCGACAATCTCGTCGATCACGCCCATGCGATGCAGATCGCGGCTGGTCATCTTGAGCGCCCGGGCGGCCTGCTCGGCGTACTCGTGGCTCTTCCACAGGATGCCGGCGCAGCCTTCGGGGCTGATGACCGAATAGTAGGCGTGCTCCAACATGCCCACCCGGTCGGCCACGCCGATGCCCAGCGCCCCGCCGGAGCCACCTTCGCCAATGACCACGGCCACGATTGGGGTCTCCAGCCGGGCCATCTCCAACAGGTTGATGGCAATCGCCTCGGCCTGGCCTCGCTCTTCGGCACCGATTCCCGGGTAGGCCCCGGGCGTGTCGATGAAGGTCACGATCGGCACGCCAAACTTGGCGGCCATCTGCATGGTCCGCAGGGCCTTGCGATAGCCCTCGGGATGGGCGCACCCGAAGTAACAGGCCTGGCGTTCCTTGTAGGTCTTGCCCTTCTGGTGACCGATGAACATCACCTTGAGGTCGTCCAGCTTGGCAAAGCCACTGCGGATGGCCCGGTCGTCGCCGAAGTGGCGATCGCCGTGCAGCTCGACGAACT
>JBJHDE010000798.1:0-1737 GCA_050486385.1 Planctomycetales bacterium
GACCTGTACAACGAGGTGCTGGATGACGCCCAGCGCGAGGATCGTCCGCGGTTGGAACCGCCGATGACGATGCTGACGCTGATGGACCGTTGGCTTCCGTACCTGTTGCTGGCCGGTGGCGTCTGCCTGATGGCGGGCCTGTTGACGCGGCTGACCGCATGGTGCTGTGCGGCGTTTTTGTGTTTGGTGTGGCTGTCGCAATTGGACCTGGGCCATACCTATCCGCCGCCTCATCCCTCGGCGGGTCCCCAGTTCATTGTGAGCAAGGAGTTCATCGAGATGATGGCCTTGCTGGTGATTGGCACAACGCCGGTGGGTCGGTGGGGTGGCCTGGATTTCTTCGTTCACGCCCTGCTGTTCGGCACGGGCCGCAAGCCGTCGGAGGATAAGAAATGAACATCACTGCGGAACAGAAGGCCATTGGCCAGAGCAACTTCCAGGCGGCCCAGGGGCAACTCAAGTCCGACGATTTCACCATGAATCGTCGTGACTTCATGGGAGCCACCGCGGCCGGCGTGTTGGTGCCGGCCGCCGCCGTGGGGGGCTTTTACTTCGGCTACCAGCGGATCAACGAGCCCGTTCGCGTGGCCGTGATCGGCACCGGCGACGAAGGCAGCGTGCTGCTGCACAATATCAACCCCGAGTATCTTGAAGTCGCGGCGATCTGCGACATTCGGCCTTACAACGTGTGGCGGGCCTTCAACGGCCAGCCCGGTGCCGAGCATGTCCGCCAGGGCATGTGCAAGGTGTTTGGCTGGGCCGATGAGTCCGAGGCCCGCAAGCACGTCGAGGTCTATCAGGACTGGAACCAGATCCTTAAAGACAAGGACAAACTGAAGATCGAGGGCGTGATCATCGCTCTGCCGCTGCACCTGCATGCCGAGGTGGCCGTGGCCGCCGCGCAGGCCGGGCTGCACGTGCTGACCGAGAAGCTGATGGGCAAGACCATTGGCCAGTGCAAGGCCATGAGCCGTGCCGCCCGTAAGGCCCGCGATGGCCGCGGCGTGTTGCTGGCCACCGGCCACCAGCGGCACTACAGCGTGCTGTACGAGCAAGCCAAGCAGATGATCAAGCTGGGCCTGATCGGCGACGTACACCACATCCGCGCCCAGTGGCACCGCGGCAATCTGCCGGGCCGCGATAGCTGGCGCCCGCCGATGCCCAAGGAACTGGTCGCCCGCTACGAGGACGCCAAGAAAAAGCGGGATGCCAACAAGGCCCGGCTCGATGAAACCGGCGCCGCGAGATATCTGACCGAGTACAAGAAGTACGCCGCGGTCGTCGAGCAGTTGGCCATGCAGATTGCCGACGGCGACGTCGATGCCGCCAAGTACGGCTACAAGGACTTCCAGATTGATGGTTCAGGCGATCTGGTCACTGCGCTCGAAGAACTGATCCGTTGGAGGCTGTGGAACCGCACCGGTGGCGGTCTGATGGCCGAGCTGGGCAGCCACCAGTTGGATGCGGCCAGCATCTTTATTAGTGCCGCCCGGAACGATGGCCAGAAGGTTCATCCGCATGCGGTCTCGGCAATCGGGGGGCGGCATCTGTTTCCCGCCGACCGCGAGTGCGACGACCACGTGTACTGCACCTACGAGTTCCCCGGACCCGAGCAGTACAAAACGCTGCCCGAGGGCGTGGAGCCCGTCGATAAGTCCATTGTGGTCACCTACAGCTCGATCAACGGCAATGGCTTTGGCGACTGGGGCGAAATTGTCATGGGCACCCAGGGCACAC
>JBJHDE010000799.1:0-1697 GCA_050486385.1 Planctomycetales bacterium
CTGGCCCTGGGGCAGCTTGATGCCCCGCGGGATGTCGAGACCCTGGCCCACTTGGAACTGGCCGACTTGCAGGGCGAGCTTAAGAAAACCCTGGGCCGCGACGACTTGGAGCTGGACACCTACAGCCGGGCCCACATCCTGGAGTCCATCGAGCGGATCGGGCAGATTCTCGACGCCCGACTCGCACGGACCCGGCTGTGAGCCATCGGTCACGTTGACCCAATCGACCCGTCGTCAACGGCCTTCGTGGAGCCCTCCGCGAAGGCCGTTTTGCTGCGCGCGGGGTTTCGGGGGACCGCACGGAGTCCGCGATCCATTTGATCGAAACACGCGGTGCTTGCCGCTCATCGCGAGCAACCCGTGCAATCGCTACGACCCGTGGATGGGCCGCTGGTGTTCGCGCGAATCGTGCCGAACACGCCGGATGCGCCGCCGGCAAGCGCCGAAGGAAGGGAATAGGGAAATGGACCCCGGGGCGGAGCCCCATGACGAGTTGAGCGACGGCCGACTGGCTTTCGCTCCTTAGGAGGTCAGGGATGATCGGTTTGGCTAAGCATCGTTGGTGGGTTTGTGCGGGCGTGGGGCTGTGTGCGGCGTTGCTGACTGGTTGCCGCTCGCAGGCACACATCACCGACACCGCCCAGAGCGGCTCGGAACAACTGCTGCTCAGCACGACGGCCGACAGTGTGATTCGTTCCATCGACTTCCATCCGCTGGCCCATCATAAAGTGTATCTCGACGCCTCGAAGGTCGGGTCGCAGGGCAACGGCTACCTAGCCTATCGCATTCGCGAGGAGTTGGGGCGCTGCGGGGCTCACCTGGTCGAGACCGCGGACGACGCCGACGTGGTCGTCGAGGTCGGCGTCGGGGCGTACGGGACCGATTCCATCAACCAGACCTTTGGCATTAGCGGGGCCGATCGGCTGCCCGACATCAATTTCGCCGTCAGCGACACCCAGTACGCCACCTCGCAACTGTCGATGTCGGCCTACGATCGGGCGACGGGGCAGGCGATCTGGCACGCGGGCCCGCTGCGGGCCGATGGCGTGATCCGCCAACGACGGGTGTTGGGGACCGGCCCGTATTACAGTGGGACGGTCGAACACCCGGAAAGCCGCATCCGCCGGATCTACCCGGGTTGGTCCTGGTGTTCTGGTCGGTAGGGCCGACGCGAAGTGCCGCGGCGTTCAGGCCACCAGGCGACGGCGGGCCAGCCGGCGACGACGCGAGCCGACGGGCATGGCGATGGTCTCGCGGAGGGGCAGCGGCTCGCTGGCGGTGGGATAGCCCAACTGGCGATCGACCCAGGAATCGATGTGGGTCTGCCAAAAGCGATCGACCAGAATCGTCCCACCCCACACGGCCCAGGCGGCGAAGTAGATGATGCCTGCCGACCACAGCACATCGCTGGGATAATGCCCGCCCTGGGCCACGCGGGCGATGCCCATCAACAGGCCAAAGGTCAGCCCCAGTCCGAGCGCCGCCAGGGCCCATCGCGGGCGTTGGCCCATGAGCACGAATGCCGGGGCGATCATGAAGAAGCCCAACGCGGCGTGGCCCGAGGGAAACGAGCTGTTGTCGTTGCGGAAGGCACATGGTGCCCAGACCGGCACGTATTGCAGGGCTCCGCCGAAGTCGACGGTTTCGTGCGGGCGGGGCCGATTGAGATTGTCTTTGAGCACCGTATTGACCAGAAA
>JBJHDE010000800.1:0-1678 GCA_050486385.1 Planctomycetales bacterium
GTATCGCTGGCGCGGTTTCGGCGACCAACTGCTCAACCCGCATCGCCAGGCCGATCGGTTTGACAACGCCTTCCAGAACCTGACCACCGGCGACTTCCAGGAGTGGCAGTTGGGCATGCAGTTGAACGTGCCGCTGGGCACCCGCCGGGGTCATGCCGCGGTGCGACAGGCCGAGCTGTTGATCGCTCGCTCGCGTGCGGTGCTCCGCGATCAAGAGCTGAGCGTGGCCCACGACCTGAGCCAGGCCTTGGCCGAACTCGACCGGGCCTACGTGCTGACGCAGACCAACTTCAACCGGCGTGTGGCCGCCCAGACCCAGTTGATTACCGTCCGCGAAGCCTACGAGGCTGGCACCGCCACCCTGGACCTGTTGCTCGATGCCCAGCGTCGCGCTGCCGAGGCCGACGTGGCCTACTACCGGTCGCTGGTCGAGCACGCCATGGCCATCAAGAACTTGCAGTTGGAAAAGGGCACGTTGTTGGAGTACGACGGCGTGTACCTGGCCGAAGGGGCCTGGGTCCGCGAAGCCTACGACGATGCCAAGCGACTGGCGGGCAAGCTGGCCCCGACGCTGATCGACTACCAGTGCTCGGAGCTGACCGGCCACTGCCGCTTCAGCCCCGAAAAGATGGTCAGCCGCGGTCGCTTCGATCAGAACTCCCTGAAGGGTGCTCCGGTCGGCTATCCGCAGTACATCGAGAGCGACGAGGATCACCCGATCATCGTCGCCCCGTCTCAGCTCGACGGTGCCTCGAACAACACCATCGAGTTTGTCGAGCCGTCGGCCAGCAACAACCAGATCAACTGGGATGACATGGTGGCTGGCGAACCCAGCTACGCCGAGCCCAGTAATGTGGTCAACGTCGTGGCTCCGCTGCCCCCGAACGGCGACGGCAACGGCTCGGGATTCTTCACCGCTCCGGCAATCGAGGGCCAGGGCCCGCGGATCTTGCTGCCCAAGACCGAGAGCCCGCTGTCGCAGCGGATTCAGTCGGGTGCCAGCAGCTCGGTGGCTCACGCTCCGCTGCCGCAGGCCAACGTCAACCCGCTGCCGGCCAACATCTGGGAGACCGCCCCCGCGCCGCGGTCCTACAGTCAGCCGGCCAGCTACGAGCAGCCCGCCGCTCAACGGCGGAGCCCTCGTGAAGACGGCGACGCCGGCTACGCCACCGTGGGTGGCAATTGATCGGCCCAGCCGATTTGATTCGGAATGCAACACGCGGGGCGGTTCCTGGTTGGGAGCCGCCCCGCGTGCGTGTTGTTGGGCCTTGAAATAACGCCGTCAGTCGGGGCTCTTTCTACCATTGCCTCCACAAGCTGACGAACACGCCAAAGGTCGCGAAGACGTCGCATCCCACCATGGCGTCTTGGTGGTGAGTCCTCCTGACTCTCCGTGACTCAGTGCCTCCGCGAGACAATCCTTCTTCCCAAAGCCAACGTCGGATTCCCTCGTGCTTGGTTCTCACGGAGGCCCGGAGCCACAGAGAGGCTCTTTCTACCATTGACTCCACAAGCTGACGAACACGCCACGGTCGCGAAGACGTCGCATCCCACCATGGCGTCTTGGTGGTGAGTCCCCCTGAATCTCCGTGACTCAGTGCCTCCGCGAGACAATCCTTCTTCCCAAAGCCAACGTCGGATTCCCTCGTGCTTGGTTCTCACGGAGGCCCGGAGCCAC
>JBJHDE010000801.1:0-1664 GCA_050486385.1 Planctomycetales bacterium
TCGCCATGGTGCCGCCCCGCGCCCGCCCGGGCCGACGGCGCCCTTTCGCCGGGCGGGCCCCCTGTTGCAAGCCACCGTGGTGGCCGTTGTCGACGGCGAGGGCCGCGACGACCTGATCTTCACTTGGGAGGGCCGCCAGCCCGACCAGGGTGGCGTCCACTGGCTGAAGTTCACCGGCAGCGACCTGCTCGATCCCGAGCACTGGACCGAGTACGTGATGATCCAGCATCCCAGTGCCTGGTGGCTGGCCCCGCGACGCATCGACATCAACGGCAACGGCCAGGCCACCGATCTGGTCTTCACCGCCAGGAACCTGAAACACCGCAATCCAGGAGCCCAGCCGGGCGTGTTCTGGTTGGAACCGCCCGACGATGTGACCCAGCCCTGGGCACGGCACACGATTGACACCAGCTTGCGGCATCCGCTGCATGTCGACTTGGGCAACTTCAGCGGCGACGGCCACGGTCAGGACCTGGTGGTCAGTGGCTTCGACACCGACAAAATCACGTGGTTCCGCTTTTCCAACAACTGGGAGAAGCACGAACTCACCGCCCCCCGGTTGCCCTCGGGAGCGACGCCCAGCCAGGTGTGGAACGTCAAGAGCCTGCCGCTGGGAGGGACCCGTGACGCGATCCTCAGCCCCGTGAATCGTGGGAACGAAGGCAGCCTACTGGTGTTTCAGTTCCGCGACGGAGTCTACCAGCCGCACGAACTCCGCCCGCTGGACTACAACCATCCCATGGACGACCGCATTCTGCTGACCGACCTCACCGGCGATGGCCGCCCCGAGGCCCTGGTGCCCGACTCGGGGCCGGGGGTGAATAAGCTGTGGATCTTTCAGTTCGGGTTCGAGCAGGATTGACGCGGCGAAGACTGCCGGTCGCCATCAATCGATGGGCACGTAGGCGAAGCCCTGGGCCTGCTTGTTGACCAGCGTGGTCATGGCCGAGTGGACCACTTCGATGTCGTCGGCCACGACATCCAGCGGATAGCCTCCGCGAGCCAACGACTGTCCGCAGACCGCCAGGGTGACCCCAGCGGCGCGGAGTTTCGCCAGGGCCTGACGATGGGGATTGTCGGCCGTGTCAAAAGCCGCGGCGTAGGCGGCATCGTCCAGAGCCAGGGTCGTGGCTCCGCCGTGCAGGACCACGATCACGGCTTGAGGCCGCGCGGCGGGGCCTTCCAGTTCGTAAAGGTTGAGCAGTCGCGCAGTGCGTTCGATCACCGGATGCACCGGGCCATCGCCCGGGCCGGCCGTGGCGTCGAGCACGATCTTGGCCTCGGGCCGCGGGGGATCGCTGGCCTGGGGAATCGAGACCACGCCGCCCAGGCCCTCGACCCGCGGAGTCTGCCACAGGGGCTTGGGGGTATCCTGGGCCCAGGCCGCCGTCCGCCACACCGCCGAGGTCCCGCCCAACAGGACCCCCGCAACCAACACAGTAGCCAACAGCCTTCGCCAAGGGAAACCCCGCATACGTCACCCGCCTTGCGAAAAGGAATGGACAATTGTTTTGCTGATTTCTACAAAGGTTTAGGAACGGCCCTTGTGGCACTGGTGGCTTGTCCACGTGTTTGATAACGCCTGCCATTGTCCGACTGAATTCCTTGTAACCCATTGAACAGAAGCAACTTAGGCGGAACTATCTAACTGAGCGACACACTGG
>JBJHDE010000802.1:0-1037 GCA_050486385.1 Planctomycetales bacterium
GCTGACGCCAGCCAACAGCACGGCCAAGGCCCCCACCAGCACCTGGCGGACACCCCGGGTGTCGAGCACTTCGTGCCAGGGAAGCTGTTCGAGGCGGACCGTGGTCTCGTGGATCACCCGCCGCCGCAGCTCTTGTGAACCGCCGTAGGGATCGTCGGGACGCCGCTCAAGAAAATCCACCGAGCTGGCGACCTGATCGCGTAGGGCGGGAAACCGCCGTTCGATCCGCCAGGCCAATTCCAAGTCCGACAGCCGTTTGCGAAGCGCCGGCCAAACGAAACGGGCCACCAGCACCGCCGTGGCCACCAGCACCAACAGCGATTGCATCCACCGCAGGCCCACATCGTCGCTGCGGACCAAGGCATCCAACAGCCCGACCAGCAGAATCATGCCGCCAGTGCCCGCGGTCAGCACCGACAGGGCAAACACCACCAGCAACCACCGGGCGCGGCGGCGAAGCGTGGCAAGTGTGGCTTGAAGCGGATGCATCATTGCGGACACAACAAAACAGGGAAGAACTTTGAGCCGGAGATAGTCTATCACGCCGCTGGGGCCTGGGTCATCCCGGTGGTTGGGTCAGACCAGCGGCTGGGTCACACCAGGCCGGCCCGCTTACGCAGCAGCCACTCGCCAATCAGCAGGGCGAGAAACAGCAGCACGACCCACCATTGGTTCCAAAGAGGGATCGGCGGGCGGCTCTCGACCGGCACGCGACGCCCCTCGGGCAGTTGATTCAGCAGTTGATCGACCGATTCAATCGACAGATACGCCCCGCCCGTCAGATTGGCGGCATATTCCATCTGACGCCGTTCCAGGGCGATGCGTTCCCACTCGCTGGGCGGCGCGACCACGGAAAACTGGGCTCGGGGGCGGGTGCCTTCCACCAACGGAGCCACCATTTCGGCGGTCCATTCTCCGTCCCGAGTCGGGGTGAAGCTGCCGGTGAATCGCACCAGGTCGTCGGGATCGCGGGCCAGGTTGAGCCGCGATTGATAGGCCCCTTGCTCGACGAGTACCGTCACCGGGCGATTGTCGGT
>JBJHDE010000802.1:1047-1655 GCA_050486385.1 Planctomycetales bacterium
GTTGGGGCGGCCGTGTCGTTGAGAAAGCGAACCTCCAGTCCGACGCTCTCGCCCCGACGGTAGTTCTGCCGATCGGTCCGCAGTTCGGCTTGCCGGTCCTGTCCCAACAACTTGGAACGGGCCAACGTGCGGACGGCCTGGACCCAGTAGCGGGCGAAGTAGCGGTCGTCGGTGCGATACCGCCACCGCCAGGTTTCATCGACGGTATGAAACAGCACCTGCCCCCGGCCCAGGTACTGGGTCAGGATCACCGGCATGGGTTGGCCTTCGGTGGTGACCCGCAACGGGTGGACCACCAGGGGGCGGGCCGCTGGCTTAGTCTCGCGGATGCGCAGCGTCCAGTACAAGCCCGGCAGGTTGTTCCACAGGGTCTCGAGCCGCTGTTGACCGTCGCCCAACTGCAACAGGGGCGAGCCCAGCCCAAACTCGGTGAGTTGCGGCTGGAAGGCCTCGGCCACGGTGTCGTCCCAACCCGGCACCTCGACGCCATCCAGCTCCAGTGGCAGCAAGCTCTCCAGGGGTGTCTCGGCGTAGCCCAGCGGCATGTGCTGGGGCCCGGCGATGAAAACCAATCCGCCGCCATGGTTCCGCACGAAGTCGACCAGGTT
>JBJHDE010000803.1:0-1637 GCA_050486385.1 Planctomycetales bacterium
GCGGGGAACCTCGCGCGGCCGACCAGCGTCGAAGGGCCGTCACAGCCGCCCCGGTGGGAACGCCGCCGGGTAGGAAAGCCGCGTTGGCGGGAGCCGGTTCGATCACCCGCCTGGGTCGCGGGACTCGGCAAATACACTCTGATGGGGGTTTCAACGGACGTGATCCGCTGGCTGCTGGGCCTGTTGCTGATCGCCGGGCAGATCGCCGGGGACGAACCCCGCCGCGACCGCTGGGGCGATGAGCTTCCGCCGGGCAGCGTGGCACGCCTGGGATGGCGACTCCCCACCGACGACCCGCCCCCCAACCAAGATGAATTGGCCGCCGAGCGGGGTCACGGGCGTGGCTTCTATCAGGTGGTGATCGATCCCCTGGGGCGATGGGTCGCCACCCGCGGCGGCGACACGCGGGTGCGTTTGTGGAGCCTGCCCGAGGGCGAACCGCTGGCGATTTTGGAAGGCCACTCCCGCAGCCTGCGGGGCATGGACGTGGCTCCCGATGGTCGGCGGCTGCTGTCGGTGGCCCCGCGAGATCGGGTGATCGTGTGGGATACCCAACAGCACAAGGCCGAGCTGACCCTTCCGGCTGGGGGCGAGCTGATCCAGTTCGTGGACGAAGGTCGGGCGGTCCGCCTGGTCGATCGCAATCGGATTCGCGACATCCTGCTGGCTGACGGCAAGCTGACGCCGGGCCACGAGGGGCCGAACTACGCGGTGGGCTTCAGCCCCGATGGTCGGCTGGTCGCGGCGATTCCCCGCTTTGGCCAGTACGCCATCCGCCTGGTCGATGCGACTTCCAACGAATTGGTCCGCGTCTTGGAAGGCAGCGAGGCCCACCCCATCGCTTTGGCCTTCAGTCCCGATGGCCGGACCCTGGCCGCCGGCGGCCGTGATGAGGCGATCCGCTGGTGGGAGGTTCACACCGGCGAGCCATTTGGCGCGGCCACCGGGCACGAGGGCCCCGTGCAGACGGTGGCCTTCAGCCACGACGGGCTGCTGCTGGCCTCGGGCGGTTGGGACACCACGGTGCGGGTCTGGGACGTGGCCAACCGCCAGCAATTGCACGTGTTCGAGGGACACACCGGCCGCGTGGCCGCGGTGGCCTTCTCGCCCGATGGGCAGTGGCTGGTCTCGGGCAGCCTGGATGGTTCGGCCCTGATCTGGTCGCTCGAGGGCATCGGGGCTCCGCCGGCCAGCCCGCCTCTGAGCGACAAGCGGCTGGGCGACCTGTGGGCCGATCTGGCCGCCGACGATGGTCCCCGGGCGTATCGCGCGCTAACCGCCTTGGCCCAACACCCGGACGACGCGCTGCGGTACCTGGGCCGACAGCTCGAACCGGTGCTGGGGCCGCGGGGGGAGATCGACCTGGCCGAACTCGTGTGGCAGCTCAATCACGACGAGTTCGCGATCCGCCAACGGGCCAGCGAGCTGCTGCTGCGACTGCGGAATCGGGCCGAGAGCCTGCTCCGCGCGCGGCTGGCCGAGGGCTCGCTATCGCCAGAACAGGAGTCGCGCGTGCGACGCATCCTCAATGAAGAACCCCTGGGCCTGGAAGATGGGCCCGAGGCCCGGCGGCTGTTGCGGGTAGTCCACCTGTTGCAATTGGTCGGCGACGACGAAGCCCGCGACCTGCTGGAGTG
>JBJHDE010000804.1:0-1630 GCA_050486385.1 Planctomycetales bacterium
CCACCAGTGTGTGGCTCAGGCGGACAGTCCCGCCTACGACTTACTGCGAAAGTCCTCGAACATCGCCGAAGTCGCACGGAACGGCAGGCGTTATCAAACACTGGTGGACAAGCCACCAGTGCCACAAACGCTGTTCCTCAACTTTTGTAGGACTCAGGCCTCCAGGACCGTTTCCGAGAAACCATGAACACTCCCACAGAAAGCCAGACCGCCACACCCGAGGATGCTTGGGATTCCGACTCCGCATTCTCGGGCCACAACCGGCCCATTCTGCCGGCGGCCGAGGCGCTCGAACGGCTGAGTCGCGGCGAGCCGCTGTGTGACGTGTACGTGGCGGACCTGCGATTGCGGGGCGAGTTTGCCGAGCCGATCGTCATGGAACGGGTGACGCTGGTGCGATGCGAGATCACCAAGGCGACGTTCACCGGGCCGGTGCGGATGACGGGCTCGAACCTCAACGGGTTGCGGATTCGCAAGCGGGTCACGTTTTGCCAGGGCCTGGACCTGCGGGGCAGTGTGCTGAAGCGGCCCAGTCTCGTGAACGTCACGGTCACGGGGCCGCTGCGGTTAGATAACGCCCGGCTTCAAGGCAAGGCCACCATGCTGAACTGCACCTTGGCCGACGAGGTCCGGCTGTGGGACGCGGGGCTGGAGGGTTGGGTCGAGTTCCGCGATTGCACCTTCCGGGGATTGGCCGATTTTCGCAGCCTGCGGGCCGATCAGGGCATCAGCCTGTTGCGGTGCCGATTCGAAGCTGACGTGCTGCTCCGCGGGGCGAGCGTGGCCAAGAAGCTGGATTTTGGGACGTCGCGGCTTGAGGGCTTGCTGGATCTGTCCAAGGCCTAGCTGCACGACTTTGTCTTCCTCGTGCGGATCGAGCAGGGGCCCGGGCAGCGGTTTGCCTTTGCCAATGCCCTGGCCGACCGCATTCTGACCAATCGCGGGCAGTTGGCCGGTCGGCTGGCCAGTGAGTGCGCCGGCGAGGTGGACGTGGCCCAGCAGGAGTACGGCCTGCTCAAGCGCAACTTTCAGACCCTGCATCGTTACGACGACGAGGACTGGGCCTTCTATCGCTACAAGGTCAACAACCGTCGGGCCCGCCCGCAAAGCTGGTGGCGGCCCTGGACCAAGCTGCAGCGGTTGGCCGACTATGTGTTTCTGGACCTGGGATGCGGCTACGGCACCAATCCCTTCCGGGCGGTGGTCTCGGCGGGGGTGTTGATTCTGGTCTTTGCCATGATCTACATGAGCAGCATTCACAGCTTTTCGATCGAGGCCCCGCCGCTGAACGATCAGCCGATCGACAGCATCGGCAATCGGGCGCTGTTTGGCCTGCTGACCAGCGTCTCGGTGTTCACGGCCGGGTTCACCGCCGAGCATGTCACCCGCACGCACGGCTGGATGCTGATGCCGTTGGCCCTGGAGGCGCTGATTGGCACCTTGCTGTGGGGTCTGTTCATTGTGGCCTTCAGCCGTAAAGTGATCCGCTGACCGTGGCGCCGGTTCCATGGCCCCCTTGGCTTGGCCACGAACAACTGATCCCTGCGCAATACTGCAAACCAAATTCGTGGCACTGGTGGCTTGTCCACCAGTGTGTGGCTCAGTCGGCCAGTCCCGCCTAAGGTACTGC
>JBJHDE010000805.1:0-1598 GCA_050486385.1 Planctomycetales bacterium
ACCGACCGTTGCCAGCGCAACCAATCCCGCCGCGCCGCCCGCCGCTGATCCCCCCGCCCTGGTGCTGATGGGCGCTTACCGGAGACTCGGGGTTTCCTTCATCGAACCACGGAACCTTCTGCCTTGGGATGGCAGGGGCACGGATGAACAACGATCGGGGTGGCTGTGGATCCGCTCCCGAAGCCGATTTGATTGCCGTGGCATGCTTGTCGGACCAGATCGGGACGCAAACCACTTTGGCCAGAGCACTTGCCTACGCCGCCGACCCAAGTCGTGAAGATGGCAGAGCCCGTGCCGACGATGGCGCGGATATTATCTCGGTGAGCCTGGGACCCAATGGTGCCGATTGGGCAATGACCTCGATCCTGGATCTGGCCATTCAGTTTGCCTAGCGTCAGGGTCGGGCCGGCAAGGGAACACCGGTCTTTTGGGCGGTCAGTAACGGATTCTTTGAAGTTGGTCGCGACGAGGTCTGCGCGCATCCCGACACCATTGCCGTGGGACGATCGAACCGGCACGATCTGGAGGACGGCTCAGCATTCGGACCGGAACTCGACTTTCTCGCGCCGGGACGCGATGTTTACAGCACCGCAGGCGCCAATCGCTACGAATTCGGCACCGGCACAAGCTACGCGACACCGCTGGCGGCGGGCGTCGGCGCCCTGGTTTT
The DNA here is from genome assembly GCA_050486385.1 of Planctomycetales bacterium. Taxonomy (GTDB): domain Bacteria; phylum Planctomycetota; class Planctomycetia; order Pirellulales; family Pb10988; genus JBJHDE01. Next base: position 671 of record JBJHDE010000805.1, read on the forward strand.
ATCGCGACACCCTGACTGGACCGCCAACCAGGTCCGCGAGCATCTGCGCAAAACCTGTGACAAAATAGGAGGGGTCGCCTATAATCAAGCCGGTCACCATCCCGAATACGGCTACGGTCGAATCAACGCCGAACGGGCCGTGCAATAAGAGACTCCCATGCGTCAACAACGGACCTACACCAGCCGGAACCGGAAGGTCCACCTGGACGAGCTGCAAGACATGATCGCCCTCCACGCAGGTGGGGGCGATCAGCTTGCTTTCGCTGACGCCGAGCCCCTCTCGGGCCAGGCGTTGGAGGCACTCGTCCCCGAAGTCTCTCTCTCTGAAGTGCGGGCATTCGAAGGGTCGGGGTGGCGGTTTGTTCCCCAGGAGCAAACCGCGAACCTCCCCGCTCAGGCATCCAAGGCCAAGGTGTTCCTCCGGCAAGGAGGACAATTGGCACTGGCGACCAATCACCTAACCGTCAAGTTTCGGGATGAGGTATCCCGTCAGGAGGCCGATGAGATCTTGCGCTCCCATGGGTGCCGCACCGTCGAGCCACTGACCTTCGCCTCAGGGTTGTTTCGAGTCACCCTCGCCGATGGTGCGGTTGGCGACGTCCTGGACATCGCGAATGCCCTGGCCAGTTCGCCCCTCGTGGAGTTTGCGGAACCGGAACTCATCGAGTTTTCTGGCCACCGCTGATGACTTGAGCCATTTGGAAGGGCCATCATCACGCGACCCGCGTGGGTGAGTCAGGCCCACTTGCCCAGCCTACTCATTCGCCGTTGCGCCGGGGGTGGTCGGCATGGGCGTGTCGGGGTGGCCGTTGTCGCTGACGGTGCGAAGCAGAAACAGCACCTGCACCCGACGCTCCCGGGCTTCGGGCGCCTGCTCGGAAGCCCGACGCGGAGCCGTGGCCCCAGGAGCAATCGCTCGGCCCTCGCC
>JBJHDE010000806.1:0-1555 GCA_050486385.1 Planctomycetales bacterium
GTTCATGCCAGCGTTCAACCCCGAGTTGATACCGCTGACCACCAGATCCGGCCGGCGGGGGCAGATCTCGCAGATGCCCAACTTGACGCTGTCGGCGGGGCTGCCCTCGACGGCCCATCCCCGCCGACGGGGACCATCAAACACCTCGTAGGTCACCAGGGGTTTGCGATAGGTGATCGAATGGCCCACGCCGCTTTGTTCAGTGGCCGGGGCCACGACCTCGACATCGCCCAAGGGCAACAGCGCCCGCTCCATGGCGGCCAGGCCGGGTGCGTAGATGCCGTCGTCGTTGGTCAGCAGGATTTGCACGAGCAGGTCCTTCAGGGAGTGGCCCGCCCAACAGGCGGGCTCCGCGGAATTGGTCTCGACCCAGGTCGGGCCGTTTGGCACAGTGAGCGGTGAACCGATCCTGCGCCGCGACGACAAACACCCGGATTGGGGGAAGGAATCCCCCAGGGCCTGGTCGCCGCGGACGCCTCAGTCTGAGTCACGCACGCGGAGGGAGCCGCATGGGTGCCGAGCCCCAACCCAGCCTGTGCCCCACAACGCCATTTGAGCAACTCCGCCGCGGACGCGAAATCCTCGTGACCGAGGGTGAGGCGGTTGTGCGGTTGGGGCGGCAATTGCCCTCGAGCTTTGTCGAGGCCGTGGCCCTGGTGGCCGATTGCCCCGGCTGCGTGCTGGTCAGCGGCATGGGCAAAGCCGGGCTGATTGGCCAAAAAATCGTGGCTACTTTGGGCTCGTTGGGCTTCCGCAGCCACTTTCTCCATCCGGCCGAAGCCATGCACGGCGACCTGGGCCGCGTGGGCAATCAGGACGTGGTGTTGCTACTTTCCCACAGTGGCGAGACCGAGGAGATCGTCCGCCTGTTGGGTCCCCTCAACGAGCGAAACGTGGCCCTGGTGGGCATCACCGCCTCGGCCGACAGCAGCCTGGGTCGGGCCTGCCGCGTGGTGCTGCCCTTGGGCCGACTCACCGAAGCCTGTGCCTTGGGCGTGGCCCCCACCACCAGTACGACCGCCATGTTGGCCCTGGGCGATGCTTTGGCCTTGGTGGCCAGCGAGCTGTGCGGCTTCACCCGCGGCGAGTTCGCGCGATTCCATCCCGGCGGAAGTCTCGGTCGCCGCTTGGGCGTGGTTGACGATCACATGCGGCCCCTGGCCGAATGCCGCGTGGCGCGGCCTGACGCCTCGGTCCGCGAAGCCCTGGTCGCCACCAGTCGACCTGGCCGACGGACCGGCGCGGTGCTGCTGGTCGACGACTCCGACCGCCTGTGCGGCCTGTTCACCGATAGCGATCTGGCCCGCCTGCTGGAGACCCGCCGCGACGACGCCCTAGATCGCCCCATCGCCGAGGTCATGACCGCCCAACCGCGGACGGTGGCCTCAGGCGCCCGCATTCTGGATGCCGTGGCGATCCTGGCGGGCAAGAAAATCAGCGAACTTCCCGTCCTCGACCCCACGGGTCGTGTGCTGGGTCTGTTGGACATTACCGATCTGGTGGACGGCTGAGGCCGTCGCCTGGCTTCCAATCCCGAGTCCCATGCCCTTGGCAC
>JBJHDE010000807.1:0-1555 GCA_050486385.1 Planctomycetales bacterium
CCCGATACGCCGCGGGGTCAACTTGGCCAGGCCTGTTTGAGCGGGCACGTCGCTCGGGGGGCGGCTCATAAAAAACTTCGGATTCCCTCAAGTCGCGGTTTTGGAGTATCCTCCGCCGCCCACAAGGGTTTGTGGTTCTGGCTTGAAGCGATCTTCGGGGTGTCGCCATGCGGATTTGGATGACAACGGCGTGTGTGGTGGGAGCCTTGAGCGCGGGGCTGGACGCTCAGGAACGCCCCACCACCGAGGACTTGAAGTGGCGGAGCCCCGACGGCGCTCCGGGCGAACCCCGCAATCTGCCTGATGGGCAGCGGGCTGAACCCTTGGAACCCTTGCCTCGCTCGCGGCGACCGGTGGTCACCCGGGTCTCGAGTGGATCGGGGACCCTGCCCAACGAGCATGGCCAGGTGTGGCGGGAGTACGACATCGCCCCCTACACCGAGTCGATCACCGCCACCAGTCGCCCCGAGCAGACGATTCTGGATTGGATTCTCCGCGATACCGGGCTCGACCTGTGGCACGGCGACGTGGTGTCGATTCTGTCGGCCGATGCCCGCCGGATGCGGGTGTATCACACGCCCGAGGTCCAAGATCGCATCGCCCGGCTGGTCGATCGATTCGTGACGCGGCGGCACGAGGAGACGCGGTTTGGCGTGGATGTGCTGTCGGTGGCGCATCCCGATTGGCGGACCCGTTTGGCCAGCCTGCTGCGTCCCGTCAGCGTCGAAAGCCCCGGGGTCGAGGCCTATGTGCTGAGCCAGCAAGACGCGGCGCTGCTGACCTCGGAACTGGGCCGGCGGGGCAACGCCCGACCGATCAGCACGCCGGGGCTGTCGGTGTTGAATGGCCAGCCGCTGCATGTGGTGGCCACGCGGCCGCGGCGGTTCGTGCAGACGGTCAACTGGGAGCAGGCCGTTGTCGGCACCGCGGGGGCGGGTAACGCCTTGAGCGAGGGCTTTGCCATGGAAATGACGGCCCTGATGAGCCTGGATGGCAGCCAGGCGGATGTGGCCATCAAGGCCACGATCGACCGGGTCGAGAAGGTCCACGCCGTGGATGTCGAGGTGCCCATGCCGGGTCCGCAGCGACGGCGGACCAAGTGGGAGGTGCCGCAGCAGGTGCAGTTTCGTATGAACGAACTGTTCCGCTGGCCCAGCGACAAGGTGTTGGTCATCAGCACGGGCATGGTGCCGGCTCCCTTGCCGCAAGAGAACGGCGGCCTGTTGGCGGGCCTGCTGGAAGACCAGCGGGCCGAGGTGCTGATCGTGGTGCGGGCCGGATCGGTGGCTCTACCGGTGATTCCCCAGCCCGGTCCGCCACCGAACCAACCGGTCGCCCCGGCCAGTGGTCCCGCGGTGCCGCAAATCCGCTACTGAGCCAGGTTGAGAAGTGTTCGCCTTAGCTGGCTCTCAACGCGGGTGTGCCACTCTACGCCGCCAACCGAATCACAAGGAGTTTTGAGTAAGCCTTGATGCGACAGGTGCTTGCGCACACACTGGGGTCTGCAAAAACAATCAGCCCCTTCCCCCCTGCAACGGAGTTCAGGGTGTCGCAT
>JBJHDE010000808.1:0-1532 GCA_050486385.1 Planctomycetales bacterium
GCAAAGAACTCCTTCGAGACAATCACCCCGCCGACCCGCTCGGGCCGACGCTCGTGGCCCACGATCGGACCTTCGTACCGGTCGCCATGAGCCCGGCACACCAACACCCGCCGCGTCTGACCGTCGACCGTGTCGGTGTCAATCCAAACATTCTCGGGGACCACACCGTTGTTGCCTTGGCCCCATTTCTTCCGAAGCACATACCAACGCTGTGGATCGATTCGTCCGCTGGACCAATCCTCTTCAAGCACCAGGCGGGCGTCTTCCGGCAACGGAGGGAGCGGCTCGTCCCCCGCGACCCAGGCACCCCAAAGACAAACCGCGAGCCCGATCCACCAGGCCCGCGGTTGAAATTTCGACGAAACCATCATCTTCAATGTGCCGTTGCTCCGGGCGCGTTACCCAAGAAGAAAGATTTCACCTGACGGGACTCACCGTGCACGTCGGCCGCGCTCGGGTGCGGTGAGCGGTTGACTGAGTTCAATTTCCAGCCGCACGGCAAACAGTTGATGATCGTTGAGCCGCTTGCCACTCATCTTGAGCGAAGCCCCCTCTTGGCCAGCCGCCACCTTGAGATCGCTGACTGCCACGGTGATCTGCGCCCCGGGATCCACCGGCACCGAGATCTTCTTGCGTGCGCGATTCGGCCCGGTGACCTGCATCTCCATGGTCCCATCGACGTAGCGAAGAATCCGCCCGGCGATTTCGCCTTCGGTGTTCAGTACCACCGGCTCGAAGGTTTGGCCCTGATAGGGCGAGAACCACTCCAGCATCTCGACGGGCTCTTCGACCATCAGCTCGTCGTTGACGGTGCCGGTAAATCGCACCCAAAGCTGAGGCCCCAGCACGCTGGCATCCGCCGTTCCCCGCACCATAATCTGCGACATGGGCCCAGGCACCGGAACAATGAGCACGGGTTCGCCCACCGCGTTTGCCGAGATAATGTTGGCGCCTTGAAAGCCGGCGATCTGACCTTCGAAGTCGATGTCGCGGAGTTGGTCCCAGGTTTGCATCGGGGGCCGTTGTTGCTGTTGCCGCTGGGCGTAGGCGGCATCGCCGCAGGCCAAGGCCAGTCCAACTGCCACCAAGGCCACCAGCGGTCCGCGAGCGCAAAGGCGATCCATAAACGCTTCCTCCTTTGCAGGCACCCACCCGGCAGGGCTGGAATTCCCCGGGGCGGGCCAATCGAAAATGGGGGGCATGGTTCGGCAGATCGTGGTTGGCACCACCCAGGCAGGTTGCCCTCGTCGGCCGAAGATTCTGTTGTCACAATAAGGCATGGCACGGCGCGAAACCAGACTTCATCCCCCGAACCACTCGAAAAAACGCCCAGGCCCCGCTGCCCCGCGTGCCGTTGCGTCGCTTGCCGCCAAGGCCGAGAATCCAGCTTCGCCCCCCGACCACGCTCCGCTGACGCCGCCGCTCGCCCCATGACCAGCGCTCCCGCCGACCGCCCGGTGACCATTCGCACCCTGCAACAAAAGAAACAGGCCGGCGAACGGATCGTGATGCTCACCGCGTACGACCATCTC